>NZ_JBWBUF010000002.1:600000-773970 GCF_056173165.1 Pseudoalteromonas sp. QJM3NY_12 | reverse complement strand
AAGTTAAATGTTTAAGTTAGTATAAAAGTGATCTGACTTCAAATAAAATGCACAGATCAATATTTTACTAAGAAAAAGTTAAAACATGAGATTTCAGATCAGGTTTTTACTAACTAGGCTTTAATAAACCGAATTTTTACTAACTGAAGAATAAATTTGTCCATTGCAAAGTGTTTTTTTTTAAATTTAGCACGACAAATGACAGTAAAAATGAGAGGCCTGTGGATAAGTTTAGTTCCAGTTAGCATAGATCTGATCTGTACTTACTACAGATCAGATCTATACTAATTAAACCGCTTATTATTCCTGATTGTGGGTGCATAACTTTATAATTTACTTAGTAAAAACATGATCTACAGCATCTATTTTGTGAGTAACTCAGTGCTTAACCTGTGCGTAACTAAGCTGCTAAATATTTGCTTAGTAAAAAGGTGATCTGCTAGTAGATAAGGATCTGATCTTAACCACGTACAATGCTGATCCAGTTTTTTTAATATTGTTTATATAAATCATACTGTTATATGTATATTTTAAGGCCTTAGCCTTTAATACCTTATATATTTAACCATACTTAAACTTCTTTATTTATACTAAGCAATATTAAAGGCGTAAAATTATTTTATATGTCATGTATTTAAAATACATGTCGCCTTAAATAGTTGTTTACAGCTAATTGAATGGACATTATACTAAACGCCTAACTTTGAGGAATAAAGTATGTCTATCAATAATAATGCGCTAGATACCTACCGACTTTTGAAAGCAACCGCAGAAGTTGCTGAAAAATCACTAGAAGGACGTATTCAACATTACCGCGCCCATCTTAAATCTGAAGAAAAAGAATTAAGAACCTACACCCAAAAAGCCGCTGCTGATTTACTTGGTTGTAATAATCGTACCTTAAAAAGACGCCATGACAATGGTGATTTTGACGATTTAAACATAAAACGCGGTGCAAACGGTCATTACGCTTATACGTTGGTTAATATTTTTGCCATGGCCGATATAATGGATATAAAACCCGATCATCGTGCATCAACAGACAAACTCCAAGTTATTGTTATTAATTCACTAAAAGGTGGTTGTGGTAAAACAACGAGCATGGTTAATATTGCTGCAGCACTTGCCACTACTAACATCAAGCGTTACCGAATCGGCATTGTCGATTTAGATCCACAGGGATCATCATCTAGCTTTTTCCCATCTTCTGAGCCCGATCCAATTACTGTTGGTGATTTAATGCGTGACTGCATTGATCTTGAAGAAGGTGAAACCTGGCCTGAATTTGTTTCAAACTCTTTTTTACCAACTCATATTCCTAATATTCGTGTTTTACCCTCAGGTATGGATGATTTTTATTTTGAACACGAAACTGCAACTTTGCTTAAAGACACCTCAAACTATGAGCAAACTCGCCATTACCATAAGTTGTTAGAACGTGTTATTGAACCAGTTAAAGATGAATTTGATATTTTACTAATAGACACAGCGCCTACTCTTAACTTTATGTTTTATAATGCATTAATGGCTTCTACAGCGATGCTTATACCGGTTCATCCTGAAGCGGTAGACTTTGATGCTAATAATAAATATTTAAAACGTTTAGGTGAGATTTATCATACCGTTGCAGCTCTTGGTCACGATGGTTGGGACTTTATGCAATTTTTGGTTACCAATTATGTAAAAGGTAATCACTCACAACGTGACATAGTTAAAGACGTAAGAAGCGCCTTTGGTCGCCAAGTCATGAGCTACCCTATTAATCACAGCTCAGCAATTACTGCGAGTTCATCCTCGTTTAATACTATTTTTGATCAAAAAGCGTCTGACAGTTTAGCGAGTAGAGAATCGTTAATGCGCGCACAAGAAAATATCAAAGATGTTGTTGACGAACTCGAAATGCTAATTCGTTCAAATTGGCAATCTACACAATCAAAATTAAATACGCCTAAGTAAGGATGTTGACTAAAAATGGCTAAAAAACGTAAAAATGACACCCGCTTAGATCCCTTTGCAACCGCTGTTGGCAGTAGCAGTTTAGACGCTCTTTTAGAGCAAGCTAATGCAGGCGATGTTATTCGTATGCCTGCGCCAAGCGATCCTAATCGCGAAATTACCTTGGTTTGTAAAGTGATTGCTCATAACGAGATTGAAAAATCGACTCAGGTTTATGGTAAAAATCGCCGTGTACAAGCGCTTTTAAACGAAAAGTCGGTATCCGATATACTTCCTGCAATTAAAGAAGATGGACGTAATCAGCACCCCGCCCTGCTTTGGGATCAAGGTGATATGAGTCTTGTTCTTGCAGGCTCAAGACGTCGCAAAGCCTGTATTTTGGCTGGTGCAGATTATCTTGTTTTGAGTTCAAGTGATTTTAATGAGCAAGATGCCAAAGTGTTAGCAGTTTCTTCGGATCAATACATTGCTCCAAGTCTTTGGGAGTTAGGTCAAGCGTATCAGCAAACTCGAAACGAACTCATTCAACATGGCAAAAAAGGATCGTACCGCGAGATTGCCGTTATTGAAGGGGTATCGCATACTGCCATTGCGGATGCTATTAAAGCGTATGAGCAAATATCTGCCGATGTTATAGCTCTTTACCCAACAGCTAATCATGTTGGTAGAGAAGTCGCTAAAAAGCTGATTAACGCAAAGGAGCGAGACGAGGTTGCATTTAACGAGTTAGTTGTAGCGCTTGCAAGCAATGATGAAGTTAATGCCTTAGAAGCCGACGACAAGCGCGCTATGCTGATCACTAAACTATTAACCGCAGAGCCTAAAACAGCATTAAAGCGTGAGGCTGTGCTTGAAAACGACTTTATTAGTGTGCAACGTAATCTTAAAAGTGGTGACGTTTCAATAAAAATTAATAATAAAGTGATGACAGACAAGCGCTTAGAACAACTTACTAAACTATTAAGTGCCTTTAATTAGTTAGTAATATCGTGATCTGTAAAGGGGGGAGGTTAGTTAAATAGTGATCTAGCCCTCTTAATTAGTTAGTAAAAATCTGATCTTCCGTGGTAATAAAAAGCATAAAAAGCCCGATAAACCACTAAGGATCGTATTTTTACTAACTAAACCTGCTCTATTTGATTAAATTGCTACCTTGTTAGTAAAAACCTGATCTACTCCTAGCAAAACCTCCCTGTTAAGTTAATTTATTGTTTTTATTTTGTAATTTAAATGCCTTTTTTAGTGAGCAAAATTAAACAATCCTTATAAACCAATTTTTTACTAACCAATCAGATCCAACCAGTTTATTTTAAAAATAATATTGCTTTAGCTCAGCGTTGATAAGGCATATACTGGAAAAATTGTTTTTAAATTTTAATACTTTGGGTGACATGTCTGCTAACTTATCAAAAAATGATTTAATGGCTATTTTTGAAGAAATTAAAAATGAGCAGGCTACCCAGTTTCCTCTTTCTGAGCGATTCATAAAAAAATTGTTTAAACCCGCGGTGTTAGCAAAAGGTAAGTCGTATTATAAAAACGGCCAAATAAGTTGGTTAGAACATAATGCTGATTTTTCTGTGGTTGATTCTACTGTGCAAGGCGATAAGGGCATTGCGTTTAACCAACGAATTGAGATCAGTAAATTACCAACTGGCTATTCAGTCGACACACACTGTACTTGTAATGTTAAAACTAAATGCCGCCATTTGGCTGCAATTTTGTTAAAACTTAAAATTGAACACTCGGGTGAATACGGCGAAGACTATTTTATTAATGACTGGTTTAGCGAACTCAGCTCGCTTAAAAACACCGATCAAGCTCATCCATCACAAGTGTTACTGTTTGTATTAGATATTGAAAACGATAAAGTATTTTTAACGCCTAAAATTGCCAACTACGATAAAAATAATAATTATGCATTAGGTCGCAATTTAACTGAGCAACAGCTTAATAGTTTTGTAACCCCTAGCGACCTGCTAGAAAGTGATTTTAGATTATATAGCTGGATCCGCTCGCAAAATGCGGTCGGTAATATTGAACTCAAAGGTCAATGGGGCTTTAACGCGCTGCAGCAATTACTAGCTACAGAACGATTATTTTTACAGCGTTCGCGAGTACCTATAAAAGCGCAACCTGGCTTACCCCTAAATTTTGTTTGGGAAAAACAAAAAGAAGTCACCCAGTTAAAAATTCATCTTGATCAAATTCCTAATTGGGCGTTAATTAAAACTACGCCGCCCATCTACTTAGATTTAGATAAATATAAGCTAGGCCGCATTCGCACGCCACTAAGTGCGGACGAAATTGCTCATTTACAAACAATACCAGCACTTCACGATACAAACTTTGATCGAATTTATAAGCAGCTTGCTGATAATTTTGGTGCCGGTGTTATTCCCCATCCTACTAATGCACCAAGCATGCCTGTTAAGTCGTTGAGTAATGCCGTACTTAAAGTCAGCATGTCGGGCTCAGTAATGGCTATTTCGTTATCGTTTAAGTATAAAAATAAAAACTATTTAGCAGGTACAGCGCCTGAAAAACTAATAAACAGTGCATTTGAAAACACCGTTACCAACGAGCTGGTCAACTTAGGCTTTGATTTTTGTAAAGGGGGTTTACACAGCGAGTTTATTTTTAGTCAGGAATCGGCTATTCACTTACACTGGTTAGCGCATGAGGTATTACCAAGCTTTAAGCAACGTGGTTGGCAAGTATCAATGAGCAAAATAAATATTGCCGATACTAAAAACCAAATTTCCTTGCATGTAAACAGAGCTGCTGGGCATCAAATGCATTGCAAAGTTGTGCTTAACGATACCAAAGTGGCCACTTTATTTAATGTAAATAATAAACTGTTTGAATCGTTAAATCGTCAAAGCGAATTGTTTTATTACTATCCCGTTGGCCGTCAATTTGGAGTTATAGATAAAGCTGCGTTTAATTTATTAATTGAGTTTAAATTGCGATTTGAGTTTATTAAAACGCGCGACGAATTTAATATTCCACTTTCATACTTACCTGAATTAGTTAAGCACACAGCCATTAATGTTGAGTTACATGATCCGTCATTAGAGCGCTACCTTGATGAGCTAAGCAATGACGCGCTGTTATCGCCCAATATCGCCATTCATGGCTTACACGATTCTGTGGTGCTTAGAGAATACCAACAAGAAGGCGTAGCTTGGCTTAACTTTTTAAAGCGTAATCAGCTAGGTGGTATTTTAGCCGACGATATGGGCTTGGGTAAAACTTTGCAGGTGATTGCTTATTTAGCCAGTTCTTATAATACTCCGCAGGCTGGCCCTACGCTTATTGTTTGCCCAACAAGCTTAGTGAGTAATTGGCAAAACGAAATTAACAAGTTTGCTAAAAACTTAAAAGTGACCACTATTTTTGGTGCACACCGTAATGATGCGTTGAAACACTTGGCACAAGCACAGTGTATATTAACCACCTATCCGTTATTAAAACGTGACATTGCTTATTATTCGCCACTGTATTTTGAAAACATTATTCTTGATGAAGCGCAGTATATTAAAAATGATACGGCACAGGTATCGCGGTTAGTTAAACGTTTGAATGCCGATTTTAAGCTTTGCTTAAGCGGTACCCCAATTGAGAACAATTTATTTGAATTAAAGTCGTTACTCGATTTTGCTATGCCTTCGCTATTAGGTTCCCAGGCGCACTTTAAGCAGCACTTTCAAGGTCCTATTGAGCGCGAAAGTAACATTGAGCGTGCAGAGCAGTTAAAAGCGTTAATTATGCCGTTTATTTTGCGCCGGACTAAAGCCCAAGTAGCTCAAGAACTGCCGCAAAAAACGGAGCTTGTTAAAGAGTTTGAGTTTGAGCCTAAACAAAAAGACATGTACCAAGGCATAACACATGCGCTTGAAGAAAAACTCATTGATTTATTTGCCGAGCAAGGCGTGCAAAAAAGTAAACTCGCCTTTCTAGAGGCACTATTAAAACTTCGCCAAATTTGTTGTCATCCTAAACTTATTGAGCCAGAAACCGACGCTGCTAGTGCTAAGTTAGAGTGGTTATCAAGCCATTTACCTTTAATGCTCAGCCTTGGCCGTAAGGTGATTATATTCAGCCAGTTTACCTCTGCACTTGATTTAATTGCCGAGCGTTTGAATATACTTAACATTAAATTTAGCATGTTAACTGGGCAAACGCGCCATCGCGATAAAGTGATAGACGAATTCACCAGTGGCACTACTTCGGTATTTTTAATTAGCTTAAAAGCAGGTGGCACAGGGCTTAATTTAACCCAAGCCGATACCGTTATTCATTTTGATCCTTGGTGGAATCCAGCTGTTGAAAAGCAAGCGACCGATCGTGCTTATCGTATTGGCCAAACTAATCCGGTATTTGTGTATAAATTGATTATGGCTAACTCTATTGAACAAAAGGTGTTTCAAATGCAGCAAGATAAACAAGCGCTTGTAGATGCATTATTTACTGAAAAATCAATGAGTTTTACCCAGTTTGATGAACAACAAATGTTGTCTTTAATTAAAAGTTAAAAATTAACAATAATTTTTTGAACTTATTTGAATTGTGGGCGTCTATTAATACAGCTTGGTTAAATTGCAGTTTCTCCAAGTTTTCATGTTGATATCCCATATAGTAGTTACTAGACATAGTAATGATTAAGCCAGCCAGTTCAGCGCTGGCTTTTTTTTGCCTGAATATTTTAAACTATTTTATTTTAAAATATTTTTGAACTAATCAATAATAGCTGGGTCTATTAATATGCTTGTAGTTGATATGTTGTTATACAAGTTTCATGTTGATTTCCCTGTTTGATTACTAATTTAGTAATATTGAGCCAGCTTTATTAGCTGGCTTTTTTTATGCTCTAAATTCAACTTTTTTAAAAATTATTTTGAACTAATTTAATCAGGACGCGTCTACTATTATGCTTGTAGTGATGTGTTGTTATACAAGTTTCATGTTGATTTCCCTGTTTGATTACTGATTAAGTAATATTGAGCCAGCTTTAATAGCTGGCTTTTTTTATGCGCTTAATTTAGTGCGTTACCCCTACTGCTAAAGAGCGTTATTCGTTATGATGGCATGTCACTAAATTTTAAAAGTTTATTTTATGTTTACTTCGTTTTTATCCCATTTAGATTGGTTAAGTGTAAGTGCTGGCGCTATAACAGGCATGGCTATTTGTGGTGTTGTATCAATGCAATTAAGCAAAAAAATAAAGCGCCAAGTAAATGAGCAACAACAACAGTTAATGTTATTACAAAGCCAGCATGAGCAAACACAAAGCCAATATGCCGCGTTGGTTGAAGAGCACGATTTATTAGGTCTTACACATCAAGAGCAGCGGGATCAGTCTCAGCATTTTAAAACCCGTTTAACTGAACAAGAAAAGCAAAGCCAACTTTATAATCAATATTGGCGTAAAGCCGAAGCCGAGCTAACCGCCCTGCGCGAGCAATACAATCTGCGCGATGTAGAGCTTAATAATATACGCACTACCCTTGAGCAAAAGCAGCAACATTTTAGTGAACAACTCGCCCATATAGAGCAAAGTAAAGAAACGCTTAAAAAAGAATTTGAAAATTTAGCTAACCAAATATTAGAAGAGAAGTCGCAAAAATTTAAAACCCTCAATCAAGAAAGCATAGAGCAGTTACTTAAGCCGGTTCAAGGTGAGCTAAAAGGCTTTAGAGATAAAATGGAGTCTATTCACGTTGAAGACTTACAGCAACGTGCAGCACTTAAAACCGAGCTATTACATTTACAAGCCAAAAGCCAAGCAATTACCGAGCAGGCCGATAAGCTAAGCAATGCCTTACAAGGGCAAAAGAAAACCCAAGGTAATTGGGGCGAACTCATGCTCGAAAATGTGCTTGATAGCGCAGGCCTACGCGCTGGCACCGATTACAAGCGAGAAGTGTCGTTTAATACCGAAGACGGCCGTTTGCGCCCTGATGTAGTGGTGTATTTACCCCAAGGTCGCCACTTAGTGATTGATGCAAAAACATCGTTAAATGCCTACACCCGTTATGTAAATGCCGAAACAGAGCTTGAGTCTCAACAAGCGATTAAAGAGCATGTAAATGCCGTAACTGCCCGTATAAATGAGCTGGCCAGTAAATCGTATGACCGCCTACCAGGGATAAACTCGCCTGAGGTTGTTATTATGTTTGTACCCATAGAATCCGCCTTTGTAGAAGCACTTAAATACCAAAGCGACATTTACCAGCAAGCAATAGAAAAAAACATTTTGGTTGCTACCCCTACTACCCTGCTAACCAGTTTAAATATTGTAAAACAGTTATGGCGTTTTGAAGAGCAAACTAAATACTCAAAAGAGCTGGCCAACCGAGCTGAGCGTTTTTATAGCAAGCTCAATGGGTTTTTAACCAGTATGGAAGGCGTGGGTAAACAGCTCGATAAAGCCAAAGAAAGCTACGATAAAGCGTTTTCACAGTTATACCGTGGTAAAGGTAACTTAATTAAACAAGCCTCAGAATTTAAGGAGCTTGGTGTATCGGTGCAAAAAGAGTTACCTCAAGAAAGCGTTGAACGCGCTCACTTAGAGCTTGATGAATAAACACCGCACATAATTTTTGCGCACTGAGGTTGTGCGTTTATGTGGCTAGTTATTTACTAACTGCGCAGGCACTATAATAATATCTGTCCTTTAGGATTAACCACATGCAACGCCCAACCGTTTTTTTCATTTCACATGGTGGCGGCCCAATGCCATTACTAGGTGATGCCAACCATGCAGAAATGCGAGCCTGCTTAGAACAAGTTGCCGCTAAAATCCCAAAGCCTTCTGCTATCTTAATGGTCAGCGCACATTGGGAAGCTCAACCAATTAGTATAACGGCGCACTCTTCACCGCCGCTTATTTACGATTACTACGGTTTTCCTAAGCAGGCGTATCAATTAACTTACCCTTGTGCTGGCCAGCCGCAACTTGCTAATTTAGTACAACAAGCGCTCACAACACACAATATTGACTCAAAACTCGATCTACAGCGTGGCTACGATCACGGTATGTTTGTACCGTTAAAAATTATGTACCCAGAGGCAGATATTCCCTGTGTGCAAATATCCTTGCATCCAAGCCTCGACCCGCTGTTGCATGTTGAAATTGGTAAAGCGCTGCAAAGTATTGATTACGATAACTTATTAATTATAGGCTCAGGCTTTACCTTCCATAATATGCGCGCTTTTGGTGTTACCCAATCAAGCGATGTTAATCAGCAAAATCAGGCATTTGAAAATTGGCTGGTAAGCACAATCGCAGATCAAACATTAACCGAGCAGCAGCGTGAACAGCAATTATTAGCATGGCAGCAGGCTCCAGCTGCACGCTTTAATCACCCCAGAGAAGAACACTTGTTACCGCTACATGTATGCTATGGTGCTGCTATGTGTTCAAGCACTGAGGTATTTGAATTAAATATTGCCAATAAGCGAGCCAGTATGTATTTGTGGCAATAATAAAAAACACGCCAGACTTTGCTAGGCGTGTTTTTTGGTTCTACTGCATTTATTGCAGCGGTTAAGCGGCAATTACCATTTCATTTCACCTTTATGAACTTTAGCACCAATGCTAAGAGCCATAGGTAATACAGCCTCAGGGTATGAGTTGGTCATTTTATCTATCAGCAGCTTACTGCTATCACTACTTTGCTTAGCGTGTGCAAAATCCTTTAAATACTGGATTGAAAAATCAATATTTGCAGCATCTAATTGGGTGCCTGCTTTCATATGCCCAGGGATCACCACTTCAGGGTTTAGTGCTTTCATTTCATTAAGTTGCTTTGCCCATGCATTTTGCTCTGCTTGAGTTTGTGCATCGGCCATCCATAAATGAACATTAGCGTATACAGCCACATTTCCTAAAATAGCTTTATTATCAGGTATCCATAAATAAGGACGATGATTATGCTCACCCTCTGTACCACGAATTTCAATGGTATGGCCTTCTATTTTTAAGCTATTACCATTAAATATCTTAGGTACGACGGGGTTTTTAGGTGCGTTTTCACCCATTTTTGGCGTCCAAAAAGCAAGTTTGCCTTTAAGCTTTGCTGCTATTTTTTGGTGCACTGCCGGTGTGGTTATAATCTTTGCGTCAGGAAAAAACTGCTGTAACACTTCAGCGCCAAAGTAGTAATCAGGATCGGCTTGGCTAATAAAAATAGTTTTTAGTTGTTTACCAGAGTCAATTACTTTGGCGGCAATGCGCAGTGCATCTGCTTTGGTAAATCCGCTATCAATTAAAATTGCATCGGTACGGCCATAAACCAGCGTGGCATTAACATGAAAGCTATTGCTGTCAGCGTTATACACATCAAGGGTTAGTGGGGTTTCGTCTGCAATAGCGATATTGCTGGCTAATAGTGTGCTTAGTAAAAGAGTGCGTAGGTTCATAGTATTCTCATCATTGGTTGCTAATGCGAGCATAATAAATGTTTGATATGTTCAGAAAAACAACCAATAATTAGCATCATTGTTTCATAAATCGTGCAAATACTATGGATAAACTCACCGCAGCGCAGGTTTTTGTGGATGTTGCCTACTCAGGCAGTTTTACTGCCACTGCCGATCGGCTTGAAATGTCACGCCCTATGGTTACTCGTCATATTGAGTCGGCGGAGGCTTGGTTAAATACGCGCTTATTGCATCGCACTACCCGTAAAGTAACGCTTACCACCGCCGGCGAGGCCTGTTTACCCGAAATAGAGCAATGGTTAGCACAGGCTAACCGTTTAGTTGAACAAACAAAAAGCCAGCAACAGTTGTCAGGTAAAATACGAGTAGCGACCAGTATGTCGTTAGGTTTTGCGCAATTAGCCCCTATATTTACACGCTTTATGAAACGTCATCCTAACGTGCAAATAGACATAGATCTTGAAGACTCAACCACAGATCTAATAGAGCAACGTGTTGATTTGGCAATACGTATTGCAGCCAATCCTGATCCTTCGTTAATAGGTAAACCTATTGCCGAGTGTGAATCTATATTAGTGGCCTCAGCCAGCTACCTTGCTGATTATCCGCCAATAACGACACCACAACAGTTAAGTGCTCATCAGTGTTTAGGCTATAAAAACTTCGACCGATATATTTGGCATTTACACAACGGGGATGAGTTTCAATCGGTTGATGTTAAATGTAATTTAAGTGCAAACGAGGCCACCACATTACTTCATGCAGCCATAGCCGGTGGTGGTATCTCAGTGCAGCCTACGTATTTGGCAAATCAATATATACTAGATGGTCGCTTGCAGCGTGTATTAGCGCCATGGACACTAAATCCAATGAAAATATATGTGCTTTACCCTTCTCGTCAGCATTTATCGGCAACAGTAAGAGCACTAATCGACACGCTCAGTGAAGAATTTAAAAATCCAGCATGGTAATAAATTATAAAAGTTTGGGTTTAAACCATAGCTTTGTGCGTTAAGCATGCTGATATTCTGTAGGTTATTTTGTTACAGTAAATGTAATAAGCGCCTTAATCCATAAAGGTCAGCAGACCCAAGGAACAATAATAATGAATCTGATCAAAATATCGGGCTTGGCACTGGCCATTATTGCAGGCTTAGGCTTGCAAGCATGTTCAAGTACCAGCATAACAACCAACAATAATGCAGCGATGAGCACCGTGAATAACCCATTAAGCCTAACGCAAATTTATAAAGATAAAGAATTTAAAACCCAGCGAAGCACTTACTTTAAATGGCTAGACGATGGCACTGGCTACACTGTGCTTGAAGAGCGCGAAAGCGAAAAAGAAGATGATAACAACGCCGATGACGAAAAAGAGCACGGCGTAAAAGGCAACGACATTGTATTTTACAATGCTGACGGCACAGGCCGTAAAGTATTGGTTGAGTTTGAAAAGCTGTTGCCAGAGGGCGCAGACGAGCCATTTGCAATCGAAAGCTATCAGTGGTCAAAAGACGGTAAATGGTTGATGGTATTTACCAACAGCGAGCAAGTTTGGCGTTCGCGCAGCAGAGGCGACTTTTGGTTACTTAACCTTGAGACTAACCAATTACAGCAATTAGGTGGTAAAGATGTTGAGCCAACTAAGTTAATGTTTGCTAAGTTCTCGCCAGATAGCTCAAAAGTGGCTTACGTGCGCGACAACAATATTTATATGCAAGCGGTTGGTAGTAACGATGTAACCGCGCTCACAACCGATGGCAGTGCCACCATTGTTAACGGTAATTTTGATTGGGTATACGAAGAAGAATTTACTATTGCCGATGGTTTTCGTTGGAGCCCCGACAACAAATCAATCGCCTATTGGCAGCTTGATACTAGTGACGTTAAATTTTTCACTATGATCAACAACACTGACGAACTGTACCCTACCCTTAAAGAGTTCCCTTATCCTAAAGCGGGTGAAACCAACTCTGCCGTGCGTGTTGGTGTGGTAAGCCTTGCTGATAAGAAAACTCGCTGGGCCAAACTTGAAGGCGATAACCGCGACCGTTATATTCCGCGTATTAGCTGGGCAGGCACCGGTAATGAATTAATGATTCAAGACTTAAACCGCCCACAAAGCCACAATAAGGTCTGGTTGTTTGATTGGCAAAAGCAGCAACTGACTAAAATTTTAGAAGACAAAGACGATGCGTTTATCGAATGGTTTTATAAAGCAAGCTGGTCAAAAGACGGTGAGTTTTTTATTTGGCATAGCGAACGCGACGGTTGGCGTCATCTTTACCGTGTATCGCGCGATGGCAAAACCATTATCGACCTAACCCCTGGTGATTACGACATTATTGATATGCTGAGCATCAATGAAGATAAAAACGTAATGTATTTTATTGCCTCGCCAAACGATCCTGGTCAGCGTTATTTATACAGCACACCGCTTGATGGCAGCAGCAAACCGGTACGGGTAACACCTGCTGAGTTTGAGGGATCAAACAGCTACTACATGTCAAAAGATGCCTCATGGGCAATGCACACTTACTCAAAATTTGGTACGCCACCGACTAAAGAGATCATTAAAGTGAGCGATCATAGTAATGTAAAAACCTTAGTTGAAAATACAAAGCTTAAACAAAAACTGGCTGAACAAAGCTTACCAAAGCATGAGTTTTTTAAAGTAAACGCGCAAGATGGCACCGAGCTTGACGGCTACATTATGTTCCCAGAGAACATGGATAAAAGTAAAAAATACCCAATTGTGTTTTACGTATACGGCGAACCATGGGGTTCAACCGTGCAAGACCGCTGGGAAGGTAACAGTTACTTATATAAATCGTTACTAACGCAAAAAGGCTTTATTGTGGCATCGGTTGATAATCGTGGTACACGTGCACCAAAAGGCCGAGATTGGCGCAAATCGATTTATAAAAAAATCGGCTCAATTACCGTACAAGACCAAGTAGACGCCCTAGATGCTATGGCTAAACGCTGGGATGTAATAGACACCGACCGTGTTGGCGTGTGGGGGCATTCAGGGGGCGGTAGTTCAACCCTTAACTTGTTATTCCGCCACGGTGATAAATTTAAAGTAGGCATTGCCTCAGCACCCGTGCCAGACATTCGTTTGTACGACACCATTTACCAAGAGCGTTATGCGGGCAACCCAAACACCGATCCTGAGAGCTACGATAACACCTCGCCTATTACCTTTGCTAAAAACCTAAGCGGTAAGCTATTGCTGATTCACGGCACGGGCGATGATAACGTGCACTACCAAGGCTCAGAACGCTTAATTGACGAGCTTGTAAAGCACAACAAGCAGTTTGAGTTTTTCTCATACCCTAACCGTTCACACAGCTTACGCGAAGGCAAGGGCACCACTTTGCATTACCATACTATGATGGCTGACTTTTTTGAAAAGCACTTACTAACCAAGTAATCGCTTTAAAAATAAATAATGAAGCCACACACTAATAAATAGTGTGTGGCTTTTTTGAACAAAATGTAATGGGGGTTTACAGCTTCTTATACTTCTTTTTTCGGTTATATAAGTACACTTTTTCCATATATCCAGCACCAAGAACTATCGATGTAAATGTGCCTGTCTTTCTTAGATTGATGATCAACGCCTCCAACTCAGTGGATCTTCAGGCTGTTTGATAATAAAAGTTTGGATACGAATATTACTCTTTTTTAAAGTAATATATTAATAACTTTCAAATGTTTGCTTGACTATTGAAGTTTGAACAATATTAAGCATTTGGCCTACAACTCTAATCACGCAATGCTTTTGATTAATGTCATATCGATTTATAAATGTTCAATTATGCTCAGAATGGCGCTGTAGCCAAGGGTTTGGAGCTATTAGATCATATCAGTTAACAAAGTGCGATCCCGCCCTGGGACTATAGAAGTGTGGTTTAATTTAGTTTTGATTTAACTAAATAAGTAAAAAAAAGATATTATATCTCTCATTTTCTTTTATATTTAATTATAATAATCAAATATTTATGTAATTTGTTAATTGTTTGTTTCTTTTGTGGGTGAGTGGTTAACGGTGAATGTTCCTCTTGTGGGCAATGATTGGCAATATCTCGCGTATCGCGACTTATTAACGGATTACATATACCACTTCTTCGTATTGATAGGTAATAATTTTTTATGAGAACCACCGCTCAAACCATTGCTAATATTAAACCTTCGGTTTGTATTAAGCATATTTCAGCAATCAGCTCTTTATTTAATCTGGGAAAATTCAGGTTGAAATCCGGTATTAAATTACTTGCATATAATGCCTTTTCTTTACTTTTATTTGCTTTTACCAGTATGGCATACGCCAATAACAACCCAGTGTGGCAGCATTGGAGTAAAGATAAAATTGCTTCATTTACAAACGGTTATCGAAGTGATGTGGCAGACTTTAATCAAGATAATCTACCTGATTTTATTGTTACGTCATTGTATGGCAATGCTGTTAATGTATATCTAAATGATGGCAATGGTAAATTTGCAACAGTCGTGTCTCCATTAGGCGCAGATGGTGCTGATTTACGGGAAGTCGCCGCTGGTGAATTAGACGGTAAACCAGGTCTCGACTTTGTTGTAGCAGATTTTAAGAACGACGCTGTGTATTTATACACCAATAATGGCGCGACGCCGACCCCTGCTTTTACTCGTACGACACTACCAACAGATATCGCATCACCAAATGGTGCTCAGTCTATCAGTCTCAGTGATCTAGATGGTATCAATGGTTTGGATATTGTTTTAGCGTCTCAAAATTATCGCGATCGTATATATGTTTATCTAAATGATGGTGCTGGTAATTTCACCCAAAGTCGGATATACGATGGCGATAATTATTCGTTATTTGAGATAACAGTTGCTGATGTTTCTGGCGATGATATACCTGATATTATTGCTGGTGACTTAGGTAGTACAGCTGGACGTAACTTCTGGTTAAAGGGTAATGGTGATGGCACGTTTCAAGCGGGGTTAAATCCATATGCCACAGAAGCAACTGATTTACCCTCACTTCAAACTGCTGACTTTAATGGTGATAGTACCAACGATATATTTGCTATTTCTAAAACTGAATTATATTGGTTTGAAAATAATGGTACGGGTTCGTTCACCGAGCATTTGATCAACCCAGGTGAGCCTATTATCGATAATGGCTCGCAGGGAAATGTGGCTGATATCGATGGAGACGGCGATATCGATATTTTAATGGGTTCAGAGAGCGATGTCATTTGGTATGAAAATAATGGTTTAGGGAGTTTTACAAAACAGCAGATAAGCTCAGGTTTTGAGCTAATAAATGCTGTCAATGCTGTTGACTTTGATGGTGATAATAGCCCAGATATTGCGGTAGTCGACAGAGTTGGCGGGGGAGTTTTTTGGTTAAAGAGTCAAGCTGATTTTAGTGTCGAAGAAAAGAACGTTGTAGTAGGCAGTGTTAATGCCGAAGATATGGATAGCGACACTTTAACCTATAGCATTTCTGGCGGGGTAGATTCTGCGAAGTTTAATATAAACTCAAGTAATGGTGCTCTTACTTTTCAAAATGCACCTGATTATGATATCCCAGACGACGATGGTAAGGATCGTATCTATAACTTTAATGTAAGTGTTAGTGACGCAAAGGCAAATGTGATTATGCCTGTTGAAGTCACTATCACCGAAGCTCCTAAATTTGCACCCGTTATTACCGAAGGAACCTCAGTGTCGGTAACTATGAGTGAAAACGCAAACCCAACAGCCTTTGTATTAACGCTAAACGCTACCGATCAAAACAACGATACATTGACTTGGTCAATTAGCTCAAATGCTACCAATGGTATCGCGAGCGTTTCTGGCACAGGTACTTCAAAAGCGATTGGCTATACCCCAAATATCAATCACGATGGTACTGACCGCTTTAACGTGAGAGTCAGTGATGGTGAAGGCGGTATGGATACAATTACTGTCAATGTCATCATACAAAACGTTAATGTGCTGCCAATGGCGACATCTCAGACTGTTTCTTTAGCTGAAGATACGGCGAAAGCGATGACCTTGAAGGGGACCGATAGCGATGGCACCATTGCCCGATATCTTATCGGTACACCTTCTCACGGTAGCCTATCGGGTACTGCACCTAACTTAACCTATATCCCCACTGCTGACTTTAATGGTAAAGATAGCTTTTCCTTTACAGTGACAGATAATGATGGCGGCGTCTCTTCTGCTGCAACGGTATCGATTTCGGTATCATCGGTAAATGACCTACCGACAGCGAGCGCACAATCTGTATCGGTTGAAGAAGATGGTAGTGTGGGTATGACATTGTCAGGATCTGACCGTGACGGCACCATTGCCCGTTATCTTGTCGGTACACCTTCTCATGGAAGCCTATCGGGTACTGCACCTAACTTAACCTATATCCCCACTGCTGACTTTAATGGTAAAGATAGCTTTGCCTTTACAGTGACAGATAATGATGGCGGCGTCTCTTCTGCTGTAACAGTATCGATTACTGTATCGTCGATAAATGACTTACCTATGGCGAACGCACAATCTGTATCGGTTGAAGAAGATGGTAGTGTAGGTATGACATTGTCAGGATCTGACCGTGACGGCACCATTGCCCGTTATCTTGTCGGTACACCTTCACATGGCAGTCTATCGGGTGCTGCACCTAACTTAACCTATACACCCACTGCTGACTTTAATGGTAGCGATAGCTTTACTTTTTCTGTAATTGATAATGAAGGCGGCGAGTCAGAGCCTGTAAAAGTCGATATCACCATTGATGCAGTAAATGATGCGCCATTGGCTGAAGATGACACCATGGAGTTTGATAAAAATGGTCAGAATAGGTATGTCCTAGATGTTTTAATCAATGACAATGATATTGATGGTGATACGTTAAGTGTTGTATCGGGCAATGCTGATATTGGTAGCGTGGTTGTTGAAAATGGCCAGCTTGTCTTTAATGCCCCTCCTGGTTTTATAGGGTCACTCACATTAACTTACCTCATATCTGATGGTAATGATGGGACTACTACCGCAACAGTCACGCTTACCATTAACGGCTTGTTTGATGACATCGCGCCAACGCTTACCCTACCGGAAGATCGAGTCGTTAATGCCACAGCGTTATATACTAAAGTTGATTTAGGCGTAGCAACCGCACTCGATGCGAACGGTAACCCATTACCAGTATCGCTGGTCGATAATCGTGCAATGTTTTCTCCTGGTATAAGTAAAGCTTACTGGCAGGCTACCGATGCTTACGGTAATCAGTCAATTTCAGCACAAGGTGTTCAGATCCATCCGCTGATTTCTATTGGTAAAGACCAAACCGTTGTGGAAGGGAGTACCGTAACGGTGAAATTTTACTTGAACGGCACGTCACCGACTTATCCAGTGGTGGTACCGTTTACTGTGTCAGGTGATGCGCTTGAAGGGGCTGATCATAGCTTAATATCTGGTGAAGTCGAAATTAGCGAAACCAACACAGCGAGTATTACTTTCGAGACCTATGACGATAGCGTCGCTGATAGCGGTGAAACCATAGTAATTAGCCTGTCTGATACCGTGAACATTTCTCCAGATTCTGTACAAAATATCACATTATCTGAAGGCAATATTGCACCAGAGGTGATGCTTACGGCTAAACAGCAAAACGAAAACCGTACGTTATTGTCGCGATCTGATGGTGAGGTAACCGTTAGTGCAGCCATTAGCGATAACAACAGTGCAGATAGCCATACACTCCTATGGTCAAGTACGTCAGATGAGTTAAGTGTGCTAATTAATAGGACAGTATCTGAAGCCATATCGTTTGATGCGGCAGACTTATCGGTTGGTATTCATAAGTTAACAGCACTGGTTAAAGACTCTGGTGAGCCAGGATTAACGACACAGGCCGACATCTACCTAAACGTGGTGAGCGCGCTACCTGTATTAACTGAAACTGATACAGATGGCGACTTAATTCCTGATTCACAAGAAGGTTTTGCTGATAGTGACGGTGACGGAATTGCTGATTACTTAGATGCTATCAGTGTGTGTAATGTGGTCCCTGAAATGATCAGCACGCAAGCCACCTTCTTAGTAGAAGGTGAATCGGGTGTATGTTTGCGTAGAGGCTCGGCCGCACCTGCAACGCAAAGCGGTAGCTTATTGTTAACCCATGAAGAAACCGTTCAAGCTGTCGGTGAAGATGGGGAAGCTAAAATAGTTGGTGGTATCTTTGATTACATTGTTGTTGGTTTAGAAAAGCCAGGACAAGAATACAAATTAGTATTACCACAGCGCCAGCCTATTCCACTTAATGCCATCTACCGTAAGTACACTGATGCAGCTGGTTGGGGAAATTTTGTTGAAGATGCTGACAACATACTGTTTTCAACCCTTGGTGAGCCTGGATTTTGCCCTCCTCCTGGTAGTGAGCAGTGGCAAGAAGGTTTAACGGAAGGTCACTGGTGTGTGCAGTTACAAATTGTTGATGGTGGCCCGAATGATAACGACGGTGTTGCCAACAGTAGCATTGCTGACCCTGGTGGTGTAGCTATTTACTTAAGCACGAATACCACACCCGTTGCTGAAAACGATGCAATTACGATACAGTGGAATGAAGCGGCTAATATTGATGTATTGGCCAATGACAGCGACATTGATGGTGATGAACTGCTCGTGCTAAGTGCAAGTGCAAATTTTGGTGCGGTAGAGGTGTTAGCGAATTCATCACTTAGCTACATGCCAAAACCAGACTATGCGGGTATAGATACCATTACCTATGTTATTTCAGACGGTAATGGTGGCACAACAAGTGCGCAGGTGAATGTTAATGTTATTGCGAATCGGAGCCCAGTTGCTAATGATGACGTTGCCTCGACGGATGATAGAACAGTTATAACGATTGATATATTGAAGAATGATACCGATGAAGACGGCGACACGTTAAAGATTATCTCTGCGTCAGCGATACACGGCAGTACTGCGATTGTGAATAACTCTATTCAATATACGCCGGCAATAGGGTTTGATGGCACAGATACTGTCACTTATATCATTTCTGATAATAAAGAAGGTGAAGCTAGTGCCAAGGTTAGTGTGAGTGTTGATGCCTTTGAAAGCGCTACAGTCGTTAATGAATCAAAATCAAGTGGTAGTATGTCGTTATTCACCTCATTGCTATTGCCTTTAGCATTTGTGAGACGGGTGAAATCTATCAAGTTATTAGCTGGAACTATATTAATGTCTAGCCTTATGGTTTTGCCTGCTAAGGCTGAGTGGGGGCTTACGGCGAGTGTTGGCCAAGCAACTGCGCATGTATCTAAAGGTGAGCTGAATAGAGCCTTGGGCTCGTTAGATGCACAAATAACAGCTTTAGATGACTCTGATACTAGCTGGAAACTGGGCGTTGTTTATCAGGTTAATAAGAATTGGTTTATGGATGTTAGTTATCAAAGCTTAGGTGACTTCTCTGCTAGTATCGACGGTATGACATTAGATGGAAATGCATTTAAGCACGCAGTTTCAAAAGTCCAACCTATTACAGCAGGTGGCACCTCTGTGGCTGTTGGGTATCAGTACTTTATTAACGACCAGTGGTATTTAGGTGCTAGCTCAGGCGTATTGGTGTGGAAAAGTGACAACAAGACTTATAGCCAGGGTTTGGCAACGATTAACCGTGAAGAGAATGGTACTGATCTCTACTTCGGTATTGAGCTAGGTTATCAGCTCTCTGATAATATGAGTGCTGGACTGGGTTACACATACTATGGTTTAAAACAGCATGATATTAGCTCTGTTGGGTTAACGGTTAAATACTTTTTATAATTAATTGTTAGCATTCATATTTTTAAAAAAACCTATAATGGCGTATAGCTGTTATAGGTTTTTTAACGTTATAACGATGTGATGTTGAGTGCTTACTAATCTCACTGATGAGATCAGGGAGCGAGTATACTTTGATGAATTTATAATCCAAAGAAAATACTCGGACTCGATAATCATCGCTTCATCCAGCTTTTTCAATTTAACCTTCTGGCTTGCTACTCCACAATCGCATTGCTTCAACATGTTGATCACGAATAGTCTAAACAACGCTATATTTTCTACCGCACCATCTAACGTAATGCGAGAGTTCTCCTCTTTAAAAAGAATATCTAAATGTAATACGGGTTGTTTTCAATTCGCCAATGCTGTCGAACATAATGCCTTAAAAATAAATAGTGTGCGGCTTTTTTAATCAAAATGTAACGGGGGTTTACAAAGCGTAAGTTGGATAGAGTGCAACGAAACCCGACAATAATAAAAAATGACTTATAAACTCAATGTCATCTAAAATAGCGAAGGCTCACCATGTTATTAGCCATTTTTCAATTTCGATAACATCATCACGATCAAACACCATTAAACTTGAATGAGAGCGAGCATTAAAAGTTATTTTTTTTACTAACTCATTTTGTATAGATGAAAAGTAAGCCGGGGGGGATAGAGAGTCAACATCTGAGTTAATTAACAATACAGGCTTTTTAGTCTCAGTTAATTTAGGCAATAAATTTGTTTCTTGAATGGTTACTCCTGCCTCAAACATTGCCTGGTTAACAATATTATCAATCTCGCTATGAAAAAAATGACTAAGCAAAGGCGATTTATAAGGTAAGTACTCCTTAGCTGCAACATCAAAACTCATCATTGGGGCAAGTAAAATAGCAGCGTCAACATATTCTGATGATAATAAGTTACTTGCAGTAAGTGCTCCCATAGAATGGCCGACTACAACAGTCTGGTTATTTGGTTGATTTAAAAGTGATTCAGCAAGCAGTTCATTTAAAATGCCGTGCTCTTTTGCTGCAAATACAAATGCTTCAGTTGATTCACCATGGCCAAAAAGATCTGGAATAATAACGTTCATACCAAGCGCTCTAAAATAGATAGCTGAGGCCATCATTGCTTCTTTACTGCCCCCATAGCCATGAAGTAATAAAGCAGTGCCTTTAAAACGATTAAATGTATCTGGTGTCATTCTGTGTGAAATTGTATTTTCTACATTATTACCAGTTGCATGAAGGTTGTAATAAACAGAACTCTCTTGCGAAAATTCAGCTGCTTGATAAGGTTCAGCAGTCAGATATGTAATGCATTGAGTGGTACTAAAAGAGCAAAATGTATGTTTTTCAAAGCCAATGTCGCTAGGTTTTGCTTTTATAAACTGTGCTTCAGAAAGATAGATACCGGGGTTTGACATGACGTAACTGCCAATAGAAGTACAGCCAGACAAAGAAAATATATAAAGTGTAACTGCTAATAGTTTGGTGAAATTTTCCATTTTCGCTTCATTAGTTAAATTTGAATATCAATACTTTAATTAAGCAGATAACGTCCTATGAGGTGGAGGAGGTTTTAGCCGTTAGTTAGGCATTTTTTTATTATTTCAAAGTACCTTAACAGTATCTTCTATCCACCTCAATTTTCTCGAGTAAATAAATCTGTTTGGTATTAGGTAGACACTTGCTTATTAATCAAAACCTAAATTTAGTGCTTAGTTACGACTTTGAGTTACTTTTTTATCTAAGTTTTATGGATTTAGGTAATTGAAAATTTCACTCTCTTTTTAATCAAAATGGTGTGAGGGGTTTACAGCTGAGGTCAAAGGTTAAAGGAACAAGGTCAAAGATTTTTAGTTACGGTAAGTTGGGTAGAGTGCAACGAAACCCAACAAGGAAATACTGCTCAATGGCAATAATTGAATCTTTTAATACTAAACATGGCTTGGAATTAGAGTCGTATTAAAAGAGTAGCATCCATGCCACTGCAAGTGCGATATTAATAAAAATTAAGAGCTTGGTTGCGAAGGTTGATACTTATTAACGAGAATGTGTTGTAAATTTTTAAGTGCCCGCTTTATCGCTTGCAGCATACTTCTTCCCTTTGTATTTACATTAATACTGGGTAGCCCAGGCAAAAGAATATTAATTTTGCATTGTTGCAAAGTGCCGTGGCGCTCACTCGAAAGATCATTTATTTGAATCTCAACTTTACGAATATTTAAAGCATGTTTTGCCAATTGGCTTTTTATCAACTTCAAAAGCGACATCTTTTCACTTGCGTTAATTATCTTGTTTTTAACTGTAAGTTTTAGCTTCATGCAATTACACCTTTTAATAGTAACTATGTTGCAGGCATGACTGTAATCTACTAACTTAGTGGCAAAGGAAAAAGCTGATTATTTCTTACTTTAAAACAGGTATTTTCGAATGATTACCAACATTAACTACAATCACTTATATTATTTTTGGCAGGTAAGTAAGCACGGCAGTATTGCAGCGGCGAGTAAAATACTTAATTTAACGCCGCAAACGGTGAGCTCACAAATTACTAACCTAGAACAACGGTTAGGAAAACCGCTATTTGTTCGCCAAGGCCGAGGCCTACAGTTAACTGAGTTTGGCCATGTAACTCAGCAGTACACCAATGATATGTTTGCCATAGCTCACGAATGGCTAGAAACTACGCAAGGCGATACCACGCAATATTCACGAACGTTAAAGGTGGGTATTTCAGACGTGTTGCCTAAATCACTGGTGTCGAAGTGGCTAGCGCCTTTAATTAATAACGACCGTATTACCAACTTACACTGTATTGACGGCCAACAAGATGAACTGCTGGCGCAAATGGCGATTCATAAGCTCGACTTAGTGTTAGCCGACAAACCACTCGATACCACCTTGCCATTTAAGGCGTTTTGTCATGAAATAGGCAAAAGCCAAATCGCTCTTTTTGGTAACGAAACATGGCATTCGCAGTTACATAAGCAGTTTCCGCAGTCTTTAAACAACAAGCCTTTAGTGCTCCCCGCAAAAGAAAGCCCCGTCGCGCGTGCTATTTATTATTGGCTGCAAGAGCAAGACATTGAAATGACAATAGCTGGCCATGTTGACGACAGCGCATTAATGAAGTCACTCGGTGAGCAAGGGTTTGGCATATTCCCTGCGCCTATTTTGGTAAGAGCCGAAGTAGAGCGCCATTACGGCGTAAATTACATTGGTACAATCGATAATGTTTATCAGCATTATTATGCCTTTACGCCCGACAGGCTCATTAAAGACAGTATTTATGACGAATTTATAAAGCACGCGCAAATGACGTAGATTTTAGTTAATCGCTTTAAGATTGACGGGCGTCGGGGTGCGGGTTACGGATCTAAAACCTTACAGTTCAAATAAATATATTAAAAATATCAACAAAGCGATAAAGAATACCGGAGTGAGCAAATAAAATATGATATTGGCTACAATTTTATTATTATCTCTAAACTTTAATACTTTTTGGCGTGCGGCAATTAAGGCTGGGATTGTAATAAACCCTTGGATACCGATAGCTAAAGTAATAGTAAGTTGCATGATAATAATTTGCCAGTATTGCTCTGGGTCATCAATTAACGATGCTTGTTGATAGTCGCTGCCTGTCGTTCCAAGCTGATAAGCAGTTCCTGTAATTAACCCTATGATAGGTGATATCAAAAAGAACAAAGCAACACTTAAGATTGTTTTATCAACTTTATCCCTTAATTTAACTATTTTCATAGCATCCTTGCCTTAAAGTTTTTTATTTCAAAATATATTCGCAAGCAAGCCTGCGAACTTAAACCTTATCGAGTAAACATATTGATTGCCATTATTATTAATAAGCCGGCAAATATTTTCTTTATGGTTGAAACTGGCAAATAATGGGTGGCTTTAGCACCGAGTGGTGCGGTAAACCATGAGGTGCATACAATACCCAATAAAGCGGGCAAATACACAAAGCCTGCAAATCCTTCTTTTAGGCTAAATAACTGGCTGCCTGAGCTGATATAACCCATTGATCCAAACAGCGCTATCACAATGCCTGAGGCCGATGCGCAGCCTATGGCTTTTTTCATATCGACAGAAAAAAACGTCAGTAATGGCACCAATACCGCCCCGCCGCCAATACCAATCATGGCAGACAAGCCACCGGTTATGGTCGTATAAACGCTTAGCAACCCTTTATTTGGTAACGGGCGCTCTAATGATGAATCATTCTTACCTGAAAAAATCATTTTTAATGCAATTAACACCACACTTACAGCAAATACCAAACGTACCACATGCTCAGGTAACAGCGCGGCCATAAAGCCACTAATAAGCGCGCCAAAGGCAACGCCTGCCATAACCCAAGGTGCAATATCCCACGGTACATTGCCATTTTTATGATGCGCAATAGCCGATGAGGTCGAAGTAAATAAAATAGAGGCCAGCGAGGTCGCAATGGCAACCACCACTACTTGTTCAGGTGGCAAAGCATTAAAGTGCAGTAATATCATGCTGAGTATGGGCACAATCACCAGCCCGCCCCCTATTCCTAATAAGCCTGCTAAAAAACCAACACCGCTACCTAATATGGCGCAGTATATAATTAACACTATTAAATCACTCATTCCTTTTGTCTCTTCTTATGTTGTGGAAAGTTCTGCGACGGCGAGCTGCTTAATAAAGTGCTTAAGCTCACCAAGGTTTATTCGAGTATATCAACAACCGTTTATGCAAATGGCACTTTAAGTACTTATGAGCATTGAATAATACTCACGTTTTGTATGAATAAATCACAACACCCGTAAAAACATCCGGAAATCTAGACTTCTAAAGTGGGTTTTGTCTGAGTGGGAGCGTCTACTAGCCTAATTTATCCATTCAACTTTGTTAAAGAATGAATCTGGCTCATGTTTTACCTGAAATAATACCGTTTTTCTTCATGCTACATAGCGCGTATAAATTTATTAACTCTGCAAAGCACCATTACAGTTATCCCGTTAGTTTGGTTTTAACAGCGAGTAATGTGTCATTGATAAAAGCAGTAACAACTCAAATTGAAAGGATACGGCTATGAGCACTGATCTTACATTTACTATTAAAAGCACTAACTTGGATGAAAACTACCATCCGTCAAATAACACACGAATTACGACTAATTTCGCTAATTTAGCAAGGGGTGAAAGCCGCCAACAAAACCTGCGTAATACCCTAAAAATGATCAACAATCGTTTTAATGCACTGGCCAGTTGGGATAACCCACAAGGGGATCGTTACGAGATTGAGCTCGAGATCATTTCGGTTGATTTAGATATTACTAGCAGTGGCCAGGCATTTCCGTCAATTGAGGTATTAAAAACCAATATTATTGACCGCCAAATCAACGAGCGAATAGAAGGCATGGTGGGTAATAACTTTTCATCGTATGTGCGCGACTACGACTTTAGCGTATTATTGCTTGAGCATAACAAAAGCAAACCGCAATTTAGCATTCCCGATAACTTTGGTGACTTACACGGCAAGTTGTTTAAATGCTTTGTAAACTCAAATACCTATAAACAGCACTTTAAAAAGCCACCGGTTATTTGTTTAAGCGTGTCTGATAACAAAACCTATCAGCAAACCGAAAACTTACACCCTATTTTAGGCGTAGAGTATCAGCCTAATGAGTCGTCGTTAACTGAGCAATACTTTAAAAAAATGGGCTTACAAGTGCGCTACTTTATGCCACCAAACAGCGTTGCGCCGTTAGCGTTTTACTTTTTTGGTGACCTACTTAACGACTACAGCAACCTTGAACTAATTAGCACTATTAGCACCATGGAAACGTTTCAAAAAATTTATCGTCCAGAAATTTATAACGCCAACGCCGCCGCTGGTAGCCGTTATAAACCGAATTTAAAAAATGACGACCATTCGTTAACGCAAATTGTGTATGACCGCGCAGAGCGAGGTCAATTAGCGGTAGAGCAAGGTAAATTTACTGAGCAGCATTTTATTAAGCCTTATCAGTCAGTGCTGCAGCAGTTCTCGGCAAGTATCGCTTAATCACACAACAAAATTAAAGGCAGCATTTATTATGAAAAAACTATTACCTACATCATCAGCAGGCAGCTTGCCAAAACCGTCATGGCTTGCTGAGCCCGAAACCTTATGGTCACCGTGGAAATTACAAGGCAGTGAGCTGGTTGATGGCAAACACGACGCCCTGCGTATTTCCCTGCACGAGCAACAAACTGCAGGCGTAGATATAGTCAGCGATGGCGAACAAACTCGCCAGCACTTTGTAACCACCTTTATTGAACACTTAAATGGCGTTGATTTTGAAAACCGTAAAACAGTTAAAATTCGCGACCGTTACGACGCCAGCGTACCCACAGTGGTTGGCCCTGTGTCTCGCACTAAATCGGTATTTGTTGAAGACGCCAAGTTTTTACGCCAGCAAACCAGTCAACCAATTAAATGGGCATTGCCTGGGCCAATGACCATGATCGACACCCTGTATGACGATCACTATAAAAGCCGTGAAAAACTAGCGTGGGAATTTGCTAAAATACTCAACCAAGAAGCCAAAGAGCTAGAAGCCGCAGGGGTTGATATAATCCAATTTGATGAACCCGCTTTTAACGTGTTTTTTGACGAGGTAAACGACTGGGGCATAGCCTGCCTAGAGCGAGCTATAGAAGGGTTAAAATGCGAAACCGCCGTGCATATTTGCTACGGCTACGGCATTAAAGCCAACACCGATTGGAAGAAAACCCTCGGCACCGAGTGGCGACAATACGAAGAAGTATTCCCTAAGCTGCAAAAATCGAATATTGATATTATTTCGCTCGAATGCCAAAACTCACATGTACCCATAGAGCTACTCGAACTCGTACGCGGTAAAAAAATAATGGTGGGCGCAATCGATGTAGCCACCAATACTATAGAAACTCCCGAAGAGGTGGCAAAAACCCTACGCGAAGCGCTTAAATATGTAGATGCCGACAAACTATACCCCTGCACCAACTGCGGCATGGCCCCCCTGCCGCGCGACATCGCAAACGGTAAGCTCAACGCCCTAAGCAAAGGCGCAGAGCTAGTACGCAACGAACTATTAGCAGCGAATGTCGCTTAATTTTAGTTATAGCTGCTGCAAAAAAGCCACACCTTAACACATGTTGAGGTGTGGCTTTTTTAATCAAAATGTCATGGGGGTTTACACAACGAGATGAAAGGTAAAAGGAGAAAGGTTTTAAGTTTGTTGAATATTGGTTGGGTTTAGTGCAACAAACCTAGCAAAAGTAATTAAACCTAACCGAGCCGCAAGGTATTATTGATTTGAAAGTACCCCATTTACAGAGAACGGCAACTACGACCAACTCAGCGGAAAACTTGAGCGAAGCGAATGTTGGTCCGTTGCATTTGATTGTTATGTGTTGACTTAACTGCCGTTCCTACCAAGATTGTTCTCCAGCTCAATAATAAGATCTTCGAGCATCATTTGCGTATTAATTACTTCGTTATGGCTCATATCAAATTCATTATGTACAAGCCTATTTCTAACCTTTCTAGCCATATGCATGATATGAGCTTGTTTTTCATTAATAACACCATATTTGTGAAGAATATGGATCTTTTGCATTGTTGGCAGGTGACGAGATGAATCTATGTCGGGGGCGTATGCCTCTAACATTATGTCCAGTATGTTCTCTAATCTATGAATTCTCGACATGAACTTTGAGAATACAATGTCGTAATTACTTAATACTTTCTCAAATACTGCATCTTTCTCATCTTCCGAGACTGCGATACTATCTAGAGAAGATATAGCTTTCTCAAGAATTGGACTTAATTCTGAAACCAATTTTTTAACTTCTTCTAGTGATACCTTCGTAAAGTCTTTATTGTGTGCAACTTTGCATCTAAGATCGTAAAGGAAATCCCAGCGTTTCTTGAGATATTCGGCATCACAATCAACGATAGGTTCAAAGTACTTATCCCAATTTGATTCTGGTATTAATGCTCTTATTTCATCAATATTTAGCTCAGATAAGTCTTTTGCGGCTTTGAACTTTTTTATCAGGCTTTCTTTATGGCTTGGATAGTTTTCACTGAAAAGGAAATTTTTGAGCTGAATAAAATCAACATTGTATAGGTAGTTCGTATCTTTATTGTTGATGTTCACAGATTGCTGAACATCCGTAGGCAGCCGATCTTTTGTCCACCCAAGTCCTATGTTTGTAAGCATGAACTTCGTAATTACTTGCCGCATCAAGTTTTCAATATTGAAAATCAGCGGGTATGCCTGCGAGCTATAATAAAGACTAAGATCATCCCAAACCACATAAGTCGATTTTGTAATTAACGATAGTGACCTTCTTATAGATCTCAGAAGAGCCGAAAACCATTCAAGATCGCCCTCCTGATTGCACTTCAGTATTACATTAAAATAAATGTGAGCTTTATCATCTTTTTTTCCAAGTTTTACAACTAGGTCTGCAGTCTTCCGTTCAAATGTGACCTTATTTCTCTCAATAGATAGATCCGAGTCTGCCTGTAGTAAATTTTTTAAAGCGGCGACTGTTTTGCATTGAGTTTTATTAGCATCAAATAAAACCAGGTATTCAACTTTAAACAAATTAGACTCCTTTCCAATATTTTTTCACATAACATTTTAGTATTTATGCGACACGCTGTTTGTGTTGTACAATCGCTTGTCGGACTGAGGCGCTACCTGCTCGATGTGACAGAGCTGGTGTTGTTTATGCTATGGACTTTCATATAAAAGAAAGGCTTTTTAGAGGTTCTAGCTAAATCCGCTAATTTAATAAGCTTACCTATTATAATTTAAGCTTTCCTGCATTGCTCAGCGTTTATTATGTCCCTATTAAACCTAATGTTTAACCGTTAAGCAAGGATGTTATTTGCTCACACAGCAGCTATTAGCCTGAGTAATTAAGTGGGTTAAATTATTGATTTTATGAAAAAGCTAGGCGCTAACTCGTTCGGACTATTTCATTCGTCGCAATATCTGAGGTTATCACTCCGATACAAAGTAAAAAGGGTCTACATTCAGACATCTATGTGCCGTTTTAGTAGTGTACCGAGCATACGCTTAATTATGCCTGTTTGTTGCACTATGCCCCCAAAACTTGGCAATATCTATTGAGAGCCGATATTGTTACGAGAGCACTATCATGCTGTTTAAAAGTCATAGTCGAATACAAAATAAAGATACAGAGTAGATAGTCATACCCTGTACCTTTGAGCGTTTATTCCCATCTTTTTAAGTAGTACCTACCCGCATCGTTCTCGTCTGCATATAAATTTTCTTCATATTCAAAGGTTAATGGAGCGGCGTCGACTACTTTATAAACTTCCCAATAAACATGCTTTGCATCTTTTGAAAAACGATCAGCTATTACTGTGAAAGTGTTTGGATCTGCACCCTCAACTACAGCATTATAATAAAAAATTTGAGATCCTATACGGACAAACGTTTTTCCATCATCAAGAATAACCACGTCTTCAGGTTTAACACCGAGCAGTTTATTATTTCTGCTATACACTTCGTTATTGTAAGCATAAAAATTATTTGTAATGTCTTTAACATCATCAGAACCCCAAAGGGGTCAGAACCCCAAAGGGGTCAAATCTTGACTTCAGACATCAAATTTATTGACTGACCCGTTATCCTTATTTTGCCTATTAGATAAAGTCTAAAGCAAAACCAAAGGGGGTCCAACCAAAGGGGGTCAAATCTTGACTTCAGACATCAAATTCATTGACCGACCCGTTATCTTTATTTTGCCTATTAGACAAAGTCTAAAGGAATAAGATAAATCAGTAACCCCCTACTTTTGGCTATTACGTACTTTGATTGCTAACGATCACTTATGAACTCAACAACCCTTTCTAAAACAACGCGAATGTTTCTGATTTAAAGGCGCTGCTGATTAATTACTTGAGCAAATACCACCTCGCCATGCGGTATTTTTACCCAAACCGTAACGGGGGTTTACAGTAACTGCTTAAAACGCCGGTGCTTTTAGTGTACTTTATTAACTGATAAGGTAATTAATACAAAGCAATAAAATTGCGTTTTAGTGAACCGAAAGGGTCAAATCTTGACTTCAGACATCAAATGTATTGACTGACCCGTTATCCTTATTTTGCCTATTAGATAAAGTCTAAAGCAATAAGATAAATCAGTAACCCCCTACTTCTAGCTATTACTTAATTAGATCTATTATTTATATATAGCCTTTCTGTGACCAACTTTTACCACTAATATGATCATTTCAGAGTCGTGTATCTCATAAATTATACGGTAATCAGCTATCCTTACCCTATACTCATTGAGTCTGCCTTTCATAAGTAAATTTCACCTAGAATTCATAGAGAAATATAATGCCCCAATAATGGGCTAAAAGCAGCTGGCTGATATAAGCAACGCGAGGGCAATAATCTAGTGTTTTTACCCTCATTATATGCATTAAAGCTGATCAAAATAGTCGCCAGCTTTTTGTCTGAAAAATACATTGCAATACTTTAACTCAACTTGTAATGGATCTTTTTTTAAGACCTTAACATATGGATTCAGCTCCAATGTAACTGTAATAGTTTTGGACAGCAATAGCTCATTGTATAGGGCTCGTTTACGTTTTTCGGAGCCCGAGTGCGGCATACGAATTATGATATCCTTTTTGCAACTTGGAGCGGCGATTGGAAAGCGTTCCTTAGGAACAAATACTTCAAATTGACCACCTTTAGAAAATCCATATTCAGTGTTTACAGAATAATTGCCTGAAGTAAGTTCGTATTTCATGTGATAATAATCGGAATACTTTCCGGTATTAACTTTGATCTCTTGAGCATTAAGTTGAAATGAGATTAATAACACCAAGATATTTAATAGGTACTTCATACTATCCTTATACACGTGACAGTTTACAAAACATCATTTTGGTGGTTTATAACGCAGCAAAATGGCGGTTAATATTGCCACTGGTTAAATTAGAAGCCAACTCATCACAACATAACTAAAAAGAGTTAGCCAAGCCATTATACGATTTAGGGTTACGATAATGAACAGACATTTTATGGGTAGTTTCTTATTTTTAGTTGCTGTTTTATTGGCCGTGGGGACGGAAGTTTACTTAACCCTCACATTTAGTGAGTTTATTTTAGCCGGTAAAGGTATTGGCGTTTATGGAGTATTATTATATTTTGTTGTGATGATAGTTAGTTCCCTTTTATGGCTACTGTCTTACCGTATTAGTAAAAGCCGAGCTCAAGCTGCTATATTTTGGCTTTTAGCATTAGCCCTCACTCCTGTCGTTATATTTCAGCCTACATGGTGGTCTGCCCCACTTCTCAATTAATATAAAGCTTAATTTAATACTTTGATTAATTTGAAATTACAGAATCTGATTTCCACAGCGTATTGTAAACTCCCTTTCAAATATAAACTAAAACAACCAACATGTTATGCGGTATTTTTAACCAAACCGTAACGGGGGTTTACAGTATTCAACTGAATGCAAGCTGTTCGTTAGCAAAAGATTACTATTGCCATTGCTTTGTGTAAAAGCATTGCGGTTAAGGATTATTTTTTGGTTTTTTAATTTATATTCAATGTGGTCGCTATATTGTTTTGAAGTGCTATTCTGATATATCAATTTGTAATTAATGCCGTTTTAATTAAGGATACTGGTCGTTGTTTTTTATTAAACCCAAGTTTATTTGCAGCTCTTGTTCTATTTACAAACCTAAAATATCGTTTTCATTATTTTTTATGCTGCTGTGTTTGCCATTTTTTGCAAATGCTCAATTTGTCATTGGCATAGAACCGAAAGGGTCACCCATTAGAAAGTTCCGGTCAAGCAGGCAGCTGTGTTTTCTTGGTATTTCATTTAAAAAACCAAGTGTTCTTACTTTTTAAACTCACTTTAAATATGGCTATACATTCAGTAATGACGTCGATTGGTATGAATATGCACCAGTCACCCATGTGAATTTAGGCAGTTTAATTAAGCATCATAGATGATTAATTATGCCCTTGGCTTTTGCCTCAGTCATCGTTTAGTACCAATGTCAGTCCAGTTTCTGGCTGTGTTTATACACTGCGCTGTAACAAGTTTGTGGTTTATGCTTACACATAACCACCCCTTTGTGGCTCAAACATTGGGCATATCCAGTATTTAAAATATGAGCGGTTAACGTGCAGGCTTAATCAAATCTGATGGTTTTTCCAACCCCATTATTAGCTCAACACGTTAACCTAATTTGTTTTATAGACGCTAAGCAAAAGCCTTGTGTTCATCGAATGGGACGTTGTCTGTCAATACGTGGTAACACGCTCTTGCCAGTTTATGTGCAACTGTTTTAATCGCGATAACTTGGTTTGTTTTAGCTAACTTGCGTTGATAATATTTTTTAATTGTTGGGTTATACCGAATGGCAAAGTTAGCGGCCTCAGTAAACGCCCACGCTAAGTAACGATTACCATTCTTTTGATTAATAGCGCCTTTCTTCTTCCCATTGCTGTATTTTGCACCTTTAACGCAGCGACAATAGGAGGAGAAATTACCTGGACTATCAAAACGTTTAATAGTGCCTGTCTCTAACATAATGGTCAGTGCTAACGTATTCCCAATCCCATCGATACTGGTTAGGTTTATAAACTCAGGGGAGAGCGATGTTTGCTTTAAAATAGCCCCCTCTATCACATTAATTTGCTGTTGGGCACAGCGTATTAATGAGAGGTTAGAAATGACCGACAGTGCTGTATTCATTGAGCTAAAATCGGCGTGTACCTGCTCAGTATCAACTCCTTTTCTGATAGCGGCCATTTGTTTTATTTTGTTGCTACTGAGCTTGTATCCAAGGTGTCGCATGTAACAACTTTGCACTGATAATAAATTTTTAGTGGACTGTTGCACAATGTCCATTCGTTTTCGCATTAAGTCGCGAACGGCTCTGAGTTCACGAGGATAAATGTAGCCTTCAGGCAGGATGTCTAGACGTAACATTTCAGCCAACCAGCGTGCATCACTATGGTCGTCCGCATATTTTAAGCCTGAATATTGTTGAATTGCAGCGGGGTTCGCTAAGTGAAGTTTAAATTCTGCATCCATTAAAGCGTCGACTAACCAGTACCAATTAAATGTTGATTCGACAACAAGCCCTTTTAAGTTGTCTTTATAAGGACTTAGAAAAGATAAAATGACAGACATGTCATTATTTAAACGCTTAACGGTAAGTGTTTCACCTTGTTCATTAATGATAGCAATAACACAATTATTTGAATGCAAGTCAATTCCACCATATAGTTTCATACCAAGCTCCTCGGATTCAGTTTATGTTTTGGTAAACACAACTGTATCGAAAAACTCGAGGAGCTTTCTATATGATTATCAAATCTTGACTTCAGACATCAAATTTATTGACTGCTCTGTTATCCTTATTTTGACTACTAGGTAAAGTCTAAAGCAATAAGGTAAACCAGTAACCCCCTACTTTTAGCTATTACTTAATTAGATTTATAACTAGCCCTTATAAATTCAACAACTCTTCTACCCATTCTAAAACTATGCGTGTATCTCTGGTTTGAAAGCGCTGCTTATTTATTACTAGATCAGAAGCCACCACTCTATGCGGTATTTTTAACCAAATCGTAACGGGGGGTTACAGTATTCAACTGAATGCAAAGCTGTTCGTTAGCAAAAGGTTACTATTGCCATTGCTTTGTGTAAAAGCATTGCGATTAAGGATTACTTTTTGGTTTTTTAATTTATATTCAATGTGGTCGCTATATTGTTTTGAAGTGCTATTCTGATATATCAATTTGTAATTAATGCCGTTTTAATTAAGGATACTGGTCGTTGTTTTTTATTAAACCTAAGTTTATTTACAGCTCTTGCTCTATTTACAAACCTAAAATATCGTTTTCATTATTTTTTGTGCTGCTGTGTTTGCCATTTTTTGCAAATGCTCAATTTGTCATTGGCATAGTAGGAAAAACTAAAAACGATAGCTTTTACATTCAGGCGTACAAAGGTTGTACCGAGTTTGCAAAGTCGCAGCCTGACGTTACCTGTAAATATGATGGGCCTGATGATTATCAAGATATTCGAACCCAAGCTTTAATTATTAATGACATGATGAAAAGTGGGATTGATGGTTTATTAGTTTCAATATCAGATTCTGATTATTTGGTAGAGAGAGCCCTTAAAGATTTATTTGAAAAAAACATTCCTGTTATTACTTTTGACTCAGATTTATTAGCAAAAGATCACCAGTACAGGCTCGCTTACGTTGGTACTGATAATTTTGACTTTGGTGTTGCGTTAGGCAATCAATTAAAGAATTTAGTAAGTGAAGAAAATAAGCGTATTTGTATTCAATCTGGTCATCCTACTGCACCAAACTTAAATAAAAGAATTGCAGGTGTTAGGTTTGCGCTTTCTGGGCAAAGTAGTCAGCGCTTATCGGGAGAAAATGGCTGGAGCGAGTATAACCGCTGCCCTCTTTATAGTTTAGGAAAAAGGGGCGCCTCGTTAGAGCAAGTAAAAAGCCTTACTAAGATGGACAAGCCTCCTGCATTTGTTGCTGTTGCCGGTTTTGCGCAATTTAATACTGAGTATATAAACTTGATGACACCCTACAAACATAAACTTGATTCAAAAGAACTTATTATTGTTTCAGCAGATACCGAAAAAATACAATTAGATGCGCTTAGCAAAGGGTTATCTTCATCAAACGTTGGTCAAAATCCATATGAAATGGGGCGACTCAGTGCGCAGTTAATGTATAACGTAATTAAGCATAATATAAAGCCTGCTGAAGCGTTTTATTTTTTAGACTTTCATTACTGCCAACAAAGCAACGCCCAAATATGTACTGTAAATTATTAATATTTAACCCCAATGTGTTGAAATATTCACTTTAGACACCCAATTTACCATGCGCTATTTTTAACCAAACCGTAACGGGGGTTTACAGTAACTGCTTAAAACGCGGGCGCTTTTACTGTACTTTATTAACTGATAAGGTAATTAATACAAAGCAATAAAATTGCGCTTTCGTAACGATTTAAACAGGAGTCATTAATGGCAACTACACTGGCGTTTGATGTATACGGTACGCTTATAAACACTCATGGCGTGGTGTCGTTACTTGAAAATATGGTTGGTGATAACGCGCACGCATTTTCAACTACTTGGCGTGAAAAACAACTCGAATATTCGTTTAGGCGTGGCTTAATGCAAAACTACGTGCCGTTTTCGGTGTGTACTGAGCAGGCACTTAATTATGCGTGTTTACTGCACAAGGTAACTTTAAGCGATGAGCAAAAAGCACAGTTATTAGCGCGTTATAAAACTCTACCCGCATTCGATGATGTTAAAGCAGGGCTTGAGAGCTTAAAAGCACAAAACTATCGGTTGTTTGCGTTTTCTAATGGTGCGGCCAGTGCGGTAAATACCTTGCTCGAAGCCGCAGGCATAAGTGAGCTTTTTGAAGGCGTAGTGAGCGCCGATGACATTAAAACCTTTAAACCCAACCCCGGTGTTTATAGTCATTTTTTACGTCAGGCACATTCAACCGGTGCTAATACGTGGTTGATATCGAGTAACCCGTTTGATGTTATTGGGGCGTTATCTCATGGTATGCGTGCTGCGTGGATACAGCGCTCAAGTGAGGCTATTTTTGATCCCTGGGAACTAACGCCTACAATAACGGCGTGCGATTTACATGATTTAAAAACCAAGCTGGCAAGTAATAACCAGTGAGGCAGGGGTTAAATTACAGCAATGAAAGGCTAGGTTTGCGCTTACAAACCTAGCCTTTTTTTAGTCTTTAATTGCAATGGCAATTTCTATTTCGTTACTGTTTTTATAATACTCAAAATCACTGGTGTAAGTACGTTCATAGCGGCAATCGTCTGAGCTGAAGTATTGCCAAATTTCGCCCCATAAATCGATCACTGCATCGGGCATTTCACCCTCACCTTTAAATACCAAATAACGCCCCGCTTGGGTGGTTACTTTTTTAGCTTCAGGGAGTTTAATTGATAAATTATCGCAGCAGGCAATTACGTCAAAATCACCAGTGAGATCGCTTTCGTAATTGGTATACACACCATACACTTTGGTGTTTTGGGTGAGGCTGTTGGCAAACTTTTCACCAAATTTTTGCCAAAGTTCAGCTATGTTTGCAGTGCCAGCGTTCATTTCATTGGCGTTGCAGGTTCTTACTTTTAAGCCGATTAAGGTCTGACTTGCTAGTTGCTTTACTTCCATCATGACGTCCTTTAGCGTTAATACAAACACCAACGTAACAGAAAAATCGCCAATACTTTAAATATTGTATTAAATATTTCATAAATAATGATTATCAAGCTCAGTTGCGTGTTTTTTGCTCACATTTAAATAGGTAGTAATGGCTAAACATGGCTTTGCTACCGCTAAAATAATTTACTTAACTTTCTCTTTTTTAAGTTTATTTTTTGCATGTAATGCTTGTCGTTTAATAGTGAAGTTTATCGATTTTAGTTAAAAATATACGACAAGCTTATTAGCTCTAATTTAAAAAAAGTTGCTATCTAATCTTTTTTCACTATTGTAAATGGAAATCATTATCATTAAGATCCTTGCACCTAAAAAGTGTACTCAAGGAATGTTGATGTGTCTCAATCTCAAGTGTTAAATATTAATACCATTGAAAAACAGGCTGTATTTGAACAAAGCGGCCTGCCCCCACAATTCAATTTAGAGCAGTTCATTAATTATCAGATAGCGTCATTGCAAGGGTTGTCGGCAGTTCAGCAAGCGATGGCTAAAGCTCAAAAGCCATTTTCAGGTGTGTCGGTAAATGCGTTAGCAGAAGTCGTAAACGATGTTGATTTATCACAGCCATTGGCTGACTTTCCGGCGGTGCTTGAAGAGCTAAAAGGCGTGTATTTAGATCATGCTGTGTATTTTCATCATCCTCGCTACATGGCTCATTTAAACTGCCCTGTAACCTATCCTGCTGTGGTGGCTGAACACATTATTGCTGCTATTAATACCTCGGTAGATACGTGGGATCAAAGCGCAGGCGCGACGTTAATTGAGCAAAAGCTGATTGATTGGACATGCCAAAAAGCGGCATTGCCAAGCACTGCCGATGGGGTATTTACTAGTGGTGGCACGCAATCAAACTTAATGGCAATGTTAGTTGCTCGTGAAGTAGCAGTAAGCCGCTATGCGCCAGAACATCAGGTAAAACTTCAGGGCTTACCAGCTATTGCCTCGCGCTTTAAAATTTACTGCTCTGAGGTGGCGCACTTTAGTATTCAAAAAGCAGCGGCGTTACTGGGCTTAGGTTACGAAGCTGTGGTGCCGGTGGCTACAAACAGCGAAATGCAAATGGATATGCAGGCACTTAAAACAGCCATAGCAACAAGCAAAGCGCAAGGCGATTTACCCATTGCAGTGGTTATTACCGCAGGTACAACCGATTTTGGCTCAATCGATCCAATCCATAATATTGCCATGCTAGCTAAAGAAGAGCAGCTATGGTGCCACGTAGATGGCGCTTATGGCGGCGGTTTGTTGGTCAGCGAGCACCACCGCAATGCGCTTAATGGCATTGAGTTGGTTGATTCAATAACGATTGATTATCACAAATCATTTATGCAACCGGTTAGTTGTAGTGCCTTTTTATTAAGCGACAAACGTCATTTTAGCCACATTACTTTGTATGCCGATTATTTAAACCCATTAGCAGAGGCCGGAAATGGCACGCCTAATCTGGTAGATAAAAGTCTGCAAACCACTCGCCGTTTTGATGCCTTAAAATTATGGCTAACACTGCGCACCACTGGAGAAGCACCACTTGGCCGCGCGTTCGATAAAGTTATTGGTCTTGCGCGCCAAACTCATATTGTACTTAACGACCACCCCGACTTTGAAGTAGTTAACTACCCCGAGCTTAGTGCCTTGGTATTTAGATTTGCCCCTGATGATTTAAAACATGACCTTGATTTACTCGACTCTTTAAACCTGCATGTACGACAAACGTTTTTAAAAACCGGTGAAGCCATGATTGCCCGTACAAAAATAAATGGTCGTCATTATCTTAAATTTACATTGCTTAATGCGCAGTGCCAATTAACAGATGTACGCGCTGTTATTGAGCAAATTAGCCACATTGCATGGCAAACTTATAGGGAAATTGCATAATGGATAATCAACCTTACGATTTTATAGCTATTGGCCTTGGCCCATTTAACTTATCTTTAGCGTGTTTAAGTGAACCGCTCGAAGATGTAAAAAGCTTATTTTTAGAACAACGTAGTGAATTTGATTGGCACCCTGGAATGATGCTGGAGGGCGTTACATTACAAACTCCGTTTATGTCGGATTTAGTAACCATGGCAGATCCAACCAGCCAGTATAGCTTTTTAAATTATGCCAAATTAAATAATCGTTTATACCCGTTTTATATTCGCGAAAGCTTTTTTTTATTGCGCCGTGAATACAACTTATATTGCCAATGGGTTTGCTCGCAGCTTTCAAATGTTAACTTTGAACAAACAGTCACTCAAGTTGAATTTTGCCCGCAAAGTGAGTGTTATACCGTTAGCTGTAACACCCCTAATGGTATGCAACATTATGTAACTCGCCATATTGTTTTGGGCACAGGGCCTGCACCGTATATTCCTGATTGCGCTGTGCAAAGTAACTCAAATAACGTAATGCACAGTAGCGATTTTTGTCACCGGCTTGATGAATTAAAAGCGGCTAAACGAGTTACCGTGGTAGGGGCTGGGCAAAGTGCAGCAGAAATTTACCACACCTTATTGCAGCAAGCAGTACCGCAAGGCTTGCAGTTAGATTGGATAGCACGCTCACCGCGCTATTTTCCGCTTGAGTATACTAAGCTCACCCTTGAAATGACCTCTCCTGAGTATGTTGATTACTTTTATAATTTAAAAACTGAGCAGCGAGATTGGCTCAATCAAAACCAAAAAAATCTATTTAAGGGCATTAACGGCGATTTAATTAACGACATTTTCGACACCCTCTACGCGCAAAGCCTTGATGGGCCAATTTCTACTACATTTAAAACTAACAGCAGGCTAACAGGTACTCAAAAGGTAGGTAAGCGTTTACTGACTGAGTTTTATCATCAGGAGCTTGAGCAGCCCTTTTCAATAGAAACCGACTTTTTAATTTGCGCCACGGGCTTTAAATATCAGCGCCCTGCTTTTTTAAATAATATTGCCCACCAATTACCCCAAGATGAGCAATGTCGTTATTTAGTGAGTCGTGAATATGCGGTAGATAGCGAACAAAAACGTATTTTTGTACAAAATGCCGAGCAGCATACTCATGGTTTTGTAACTCCAGATTTAGGTATGGCTTGCTACCGTAATAGTATTATTTTACGTGAAATTTTAGGTTATTCGCCTTATCAGGTTGAGCAAAAAATTGCTTTTCAAAACTTTGATTTAAGCGATGTAACCCTATCAGCACAACAGCAGAGTAGCGCCGCATGAGTCTTCGTTTAGCGCTAATTTTGCTGACGGTTATTTCGGTGGTATGCGATACCTTGTTGCTACCGTTTTATCCGCAATTTTTTGCTAGTGAATTTGCTATTAGTAACGCCACGTTAATCGGCCTCTTTGTGGCTAACTGTTGCATTACTGTAATGCTGGCTTTACCACTATGGGCTAAGGTCGCTAAAAAATACAATGAGTTGGCTTTGTGGTTAGTAACCCAAGTAGTAGCCGCTGGTTTTGGCCTGCTTTGCTACTTTGCGACCAATGTGTGGGAGTTTTGGATTTACTACCAACTTATGTTGGTGCTAAAGGCAAGCTACCTACTTATATACCCATTTGCACTGCGATTAGAGCAACAAACTAAGCATTTATCTATTATTGGTTTGTTTTCTGTATTGATGCATTTTGGTGCGATTGGTGGTGCTTTAATTGGTGGTTACTTCTTTAGTTTAGCAGAGCCACGCTATGCGTTATTACTCAGTAGTGCCGGTGACCTAGTTCAGGTTTTATTATGCGCCTACTTAATGTATTCATTAAAAACAGGTATTTATCAGCAAGCAATAGCGACTGAAAAACCGCGAGAACGTATTCCCTATTTTATTTGGCAATTTTGCTTTTTAAGTGTGGTGGTTTATTTTAGCGCGTTTTTAATTCGCCCCTTCTTTACTACTCATTGGCAAGCATTAAACGCACAAAGCAGTACGTTGCAAAGCGCTGTTGTATACGCCATTCCTGCCTTTGCCGCGCTTGTTATGCTGGTTTTTAACCATTTCAGGCAGCATTTACCACTGCCAACATTAAGCCGCACGAGCACTTTGTTATGTGCACTTATTTTAGGGGCGCTTGGGCTTTATTTACAAGCGCAGGAGTCGGTGTGGTTAGTGATTTTATCACGTGTTTTATATGGTTTTGCGCTATTTCAAGTGATGGTACTGCTAGAGGTAATGCTATTTGCTAAAAGTGAGCCTGCACATTACGGCAGCGACTTTGCCAAAGTGCACATAGCTCAAAATATCGGGGTTATTTTAGCGTCGTTACTAGTGGGTATGAGCGTAGAGCATCTTTCAACAACGGTTGTGTTTTACTTTGCTGCCATTGGCTTTGCAAGCCTTGCCTTTATTTTGCTTTGGCGGGTTAAGGCTGTTGCTCGAACTGCGCGTTCAGCGTCTTAGTTTTTAAGATTTATTGGAGTTTTTATGTATTTTTCATCTTTTGTAACCACCCTACAGCATACCGGCAAAGTGACGATGCGGTTATTACAGCAAACAGATATGCCAACAGTTTGCGATTGGCTTAAGCAACCGTATGCGCACTTTTGGGGGATGCAGCAGCAAACCGAGCAACAAATAACTAAAGCATATCAAGATATTTTTGTTACGCCTCATCATCAGGCATATGTGATCGAGCAAAATAATAACCTATTGGCTTTAGTTGAGCTTTATAGCCCTGAGCACGAAAGCTTAATGAAAGCGGCGTACGAGGTGGAACCTAATGATGTGGGTATGCATATTTTATTAGCGCCTAACACGGCACCTAAGCGCCATTTTAGTTTTGAAATGATGCAGTGCGTGCTGCAAAGTATTTTTGCTCAAAACAGTGCCGCCCGTGTTGTGGTTGAGCCCGACATTGCTAATAGTAAAATTCATACTTTAAATAAACGTTTGGGATTTGTTCACACCCAGCAAATTCAACTAGGCGAAAAAGCCGCTTATTTAGGCTTTTGTAATAAAGCAGCCTTTGATAGGCACAGCCAACTATTTACTGATTCGTTAGCACCTTTGCAAACTGATTACGTGATACAGCCACATTGGCAATGGGCAAATCGGCATTTACAAGCTAAAGCACTCACCGAGCTAGTGCACGAGCGTTTATTGGCCGCAGAGACAACAAAGCAAGGCTTTAAAGTGAATGTTGAAGGCGGTTACTTTATTTTTAATGGCCGTGCTATGGCACTGAATCATATAGATATAGACGAGCCAAGCTTATGCTTTTACAACCTTAACGAAGAGCTGCAGCCGCTAGATGTGTTGCACTTTTTTAGTATGCAAGGGCCTGCGCTAGGTTTAACGGGTAAGCGCCTTGCCACCTACCTTGAAGAGCTAAATGCTACTTTAGCCAGTGCGTGCTTCAAACGCGAAAATAACACCTTAACAGCGGCGCAGTTAGCTAATTTAGGGCTGCAAAAAATAGAAGCCGCAATGAGTGAAGGGCATCCTGCCTTTGTTGCTAATAATGGCCGCATTGGTTTTAGTAAAGCTGACTTTTTACGTTATGCGCCAGAAGTAGGCAAACCGTTTAAAGTACTGTGGTTAGCAGCGCATAAAGCGGTATGCGACTTTGCCCATAGTGAATACTTTGCCGATTACCCAAGCCATATAAGTGATGAGCTAGATTTAACCACCCGAGATGCGTTTAACAAAGCGCTAAAAGCTCAAAACCTAAACCCCGGTGATTACTTACTCATTCCTGCTCACCCTTGGCAGTACCAACATAAATTGAGTGTGGTATTTGCAAATGAGTTGGCAAATCAGCGATTAGTGTATTTAGGTGAAGGTGACGACTTATATCAAGCACAACAATCAATTCGGACCTTATATAATTGCTCGCACCCGCATAAGCCGTATTTAAAAGTGGCGTTGTCTATTTTAAATATGGGATTTATGCGCGGCCTATCGCGTGCTTACATGGCGGTGACTCCTGCCATTAACGATTGGGTATTTGAAAAGGTTAGCCAAGATCAACAACTCGCAGGCGCTAATTTTACAGCGCTTAGAGAATACGCCACCTTAGGTTATGCCCATCATACGTTTGAGCAAAGCGCGCTGGGAGATACACCCTATCGTAAAATGTTTGCCTGCTTATGGCGAGAAAACCCAAACCATAATTTAAGTAGTGATGAACAATTGACCACTATGGCAGCGTTATTACACTTAGATAATAATGGCCAAAGTTTAGTGGGCGAATGGATAGCGCAAAGTGGTTTGAGCACGCAGCAGTGGTTACGTGCCTACTTTAATGCCTATTTAATTCCGCTAGTACATTGTTTTTACGCGCATAAATTAGTGTTTATGCCTCACGGCGAAAACCTCATTTTAAAGCTTAAAAACTCGGTGCCTGTGGGCGCATATATGAAAGACATAGGTGAAGAGGTTGCCTTACTTAATAGCACTGAAGTATTGCCTGCAGGGGTTGAACGTATTCATGTTTCTATGCCGAAAGAGCTTGAGCTGTTAAGTATATTTACCGATGTATTTGACTGCTTCTTTAGATACTTAGTAGCAATTTTAGTGCGAGAAGAGTGTATTACAGAGCATGACTTTTGGCAGTGTGTTACGCAAAGTGTTAAAGCGTATCAACACGCTAACCCTGCTTTAAATGAGCGATTTAAAGAGTATGACTTTTTTAGTGATGAGTTTGCACACTCTTGTTTAAACCGCTTACAGTTAGGTAATAATGAGCAAATGGTTGATTTAACGGATCCGGCAGGTAGTTTGCAGTTTGCTGGTAACTTAAACAACCCCGTATCGGCAAAGCTGTATGGCTAAACCGATTACCCTTGCGCAGTTTTTATATTGCCAACAACCCGTGCAACGAACTTTTAAACCGAGCTTATTATTAGTGCGCGCTTTAACAGTTCGTTGTAAGGCGCAGTACCCTACTGCGCCTAAGCAATTTATTAGTCGGCATTTGTATTTACAGCTTTGCTGGCAAGCTGTTTACGCTTATTGCTATTGGTTTGCTTGCAAGCAAAGTACGGCTGATCCCATTAACATGCCGTTAGCGGTAAATGGCGCTTATTGTCGTGGGTTTAACCTGAATAATGGCATGTTAGTAAGTAAAACTGAGCAAACCAAAGCGTTTACTCATTTTATAAGCCAAGTTGGTGAATGGGTAAATACCGACTACGCGTTAGGTAAAAAAGAACAAGCTCGGTTATTACTCGATTCATTAAGTAGCGCCATTGAGCGAGCTCATAGCTTAGACCTTGCTACTACTTTACATATCAACAATTGCCATCGTCAGCTGCACACCCTTATTTGTGAACACTTTAATCTTGATACGCCATTTACTGAAAAACCCCAGCGTTTAACCTGTTGCCGCTATTATTTAGCCGGTTATAGCAAATGCCAAACCTGCCCTAAAAAGGATATTAAAACCAATGAACCAACGTCTTAAAACGATTGATCTTGCGCGTGGTGCGAGCGTTTTTATTATGATTATTGTGCATACCTTATGGATGTATGCCTCCACAGCGCTTCAAAGTGAAAGTATATTTGGTACGGTTGTGCATATACTTGGCAAAGGCACCGCCTCGTTTTTAGTAGCAATGGGGCTATCTATGGCGCTTTCGCGTAGGCAAACCCCCTTACTGTTAATTAAGCGAGGTTTACAGCTTTTACTGCTTGCTTATTTAATGAATGCGGCCAAGTTTTGGCTACCTATTGAAGTATTTAATACCATGCCCGAGGCGTTTATAAATGCTTATGGCTGGCAAAGCCCGCTCAGTGCTGGGCAGTTACAATTTATGGTGTTAACAGGTGATATTTTACAACTGGCTGGAGTTAGCTTATTGCTGTTTGGGGCACTTAATATTGCCCGTTGGAAAACAACATGGATTGCGGTTTTAGCCATTGCAATTGCAGTTTTGAGCCAGTTTGTAAGGGGGCAGCAATTTACGCTTTCACCTTATATTAGTGATTTGTTTTTCGCTAATAACTATCAGGTGTATTTTCCGGTTTTTCCTTGGATAAGTGCGATATTAACGGGGTATGTACTTGGTCGTTTATACCTAAGTAATCGACAAAATGCCGATTACTTATACAAAGTGTGTGCACAACTAGGTGCTGCTTTACTTGTTATTGGCGGCATATGGTTAGCCATTGATTTTAAAGGGCAGCTTGGCAACTTTTTCCATTTAAATGGCGGCGGTATTAGCTATTTAATTGGCTTAAATTTATGTGCCCTAGCGGCTATACAGTTTATTTTTGCTGATAAATATAATGGCCCTATTACACGTGCCCTTTTATATGCCAGTAAACATGTAACCGCGCTCTATGTTATTCAATGGGTACTTATTTGCTGGTTTATGGGGGCGCTTGGTTATCATACCCTCAGCCTTTGGCCGACACTTTGTATGATGGTACTGATGACTTTACTTACTTTTGCTGTGCACAAGGTTTATTTAAAAAGCAAACAGAGCCTCACAGACATTACGCAAAAAGCTAAACGTACAGCTTAAGCTGTAAAGGGGCTTTACGGGCGCTGATTTAGGTGCCCTAGCCTGCTTTTATCGCATCAATAACGCAATGCATACGCTTTGCTAACGGCCTATTTCGGTGATGGCACACATAAATATTTTCGCTAATTGGATTAGCTAAATGATGCGTTTTAATAAGCGCAGGTTTATTAAAAGCACTTACTGCGTGTGCGGGTAAAACCGTAAAACCCAGCCCTAAACTTACCGGCTCCAGTATTAAACTTATTTGGTTAGAAAACCCCGTTTGCTTAATTTGATCAACATGTTCAAATTCACTGTAGTTTTCGCTAAGTAAAAGCTGCGTATGATGTTTTGCATCGGGGTGGCCAATAAAGCCAAGCTCACATAAAACCTCCCACGTTGGGTTTTCTATATGCGCGGGCGTTACTAATAATAGGGATTCTTTACCAATTTTGTGGCTGGTAACTTCACTAAGGGTAGGCGCTTGAGTTAAAAAGCCAATATCGGCACTATGATTGGCCACCGCTTGTTCAACATTGGTATTTGGAGCAAAGCGGTAATCTATAATTAGCTTCTTGTGCTCTACTTGCAGTGCTAATAGTTGATTGTAAAACTTTAGCCCGCAACTGCCTGGCGACTGTATTTTTACTAAACCGCTGTAAGGTGAATCATCTTTTAATTGCTGCTCTAAAAACTGCCATTCTTTTAATAATAAGCTGCCTTGCTGATACAAGTTTTGCCCATGTACGGTAAGCGTAAATTGTTTACCGTGGCGCTCAAGCAAGCCGCAATCTACTTGCTGCTCTAACTTTTTTATATGTTGGCTTACGCCTGACTGGGTCATATAAAGGCGCTCGGCGGTTTGGGTAAAGTGATTTACCTCAACTAAAGTACAAAACGTGTTTAACCATGTAGGATTTATCATTACAAAATATACTCAAAATGATGATTAATGATAATTTTACTTAATGTTGGTCAGTTCGTAAACTCACTCCATCAACTAAACATAGTTAAGTAGGAGTATTTATTATGAGTCATACATATCCACGTAGTTTTTCGCACATTGGTATTTCAGTTCCCGATGTTGAAAAAGCCGTAGAGTTTTACACTAAGGTGATGGGCTGGTACACCATAATGGAGCCTACCGTGATCACTGAAGACAACAGCCCAATTGGCGAAATGTGTACCGATGTATTTGGTCCAAATTGGGAAAAATTCAAAATAGCGCATCTTTCAACAGGCGACCGAATTGGTGTAGAAATTTTTGAATTTAAAGACCAAGAAAACCCTAAAGACAACTTTGAATACTGGAAAACCGGTATCTTCCACTTCTGTGTACAAGACCCAGATGTAGAAGGCTTAGCGGATCGTATTGTTGCTGCAGGTGGTAAAAAACGTATGCCAGAGCCACGTTACTATTACCCTGGCGAAAAGCCGTACCGCATGATCTACATGGAAGACCCGTTTGGTAACATCCTTGAGATTTACAGCCACAGCTACGAGCTTATATACAGCGCAGGCGCTTATTAAAAGCATTTAGCTAAAAACAAAAGCCGCAGTATTTATTACTGCGGCTTTTTTATTTGAATAGCTTTAGTAATTAGCTAAGTAATAAGTCGGATATTGGCATTTTGAAAAAGTAACTACATTTTATTATTGGTGTGATGTAACATCTTTACTATTCTTACACATACCTTTGAAAAGTTTTTCATCTATATTTTTGCGCTTAATAGCATCGTATATACTGAATAAATTTTTCCTGTCGGTCTGTTCTGCGTCTGTACCAACCGTAAAATTTTGATTAATCACAGTACAGCCATATATTGGACCCGATTCACCTAGGCCACCCACATACACAGTTCTTGTTTCTCCATCGTCTGTAGTATCTTTATCTTTTAATGAAGAGTCTTCGCTTATGGGTGTTCTTTCATTCGCATTACTCACTTCAAAGTATTGTATTTGATTGTTTTCAATCCAGCCCTCGTTGGCATCCATTTGTGTAACGAGTATACCTGATGGTGGTATTTCATATACCCGAGAGCCGTCTTCGTATTTCGGTGGATGCCCGTTTGGTGCATTAAATATTATGTATAGAGAGCCAACATAATTTTCAGGTATAAGGTAAATTACGGGTTCACTTTTTTTTACCTCTGTACAGGCTGATAATAACGATATCATTGAACCAAAAAACAATATTTTAAAAAAGTGTGCTTTAAAGATGAGTTTCATCGAGTCGCCTTTTTACTTAAGTAAGCCATTAAAACAGTTTTCTAAACTCGCTTTTTCAAGCAGCATACAATGACCACTATTTGCTGGAATAGAAGTAAAACGATAATTCCAATCCGCTATTTTATGAAAGCTTAATTTAGGGTATTTATTTGCCTGTCTAAATAGTTCATCGCCTACGGTCCCTTTAAAACTACCATTATTGTTGAGAGGCAAACGGAGTGCGCTTACAATCATTGGGTAATCAGCGTTGAGAGATAAGCTTAGTGGTGGCGCACCTTTGCGAACATGTATACCAAGAGAGATAGCTCGCCCACCAGGACCAACAATAAATGCTTCACAATTAGGAAAAGCATCGCCAGTGATATAAGTAACTATATCCATGTGACCGCTAACAGTATCAATGTCTATAATAATTTTATACTTAACATTTAAAGTTGGCACGTATGAAAAGTCTAATCTTTCTTGCATCTGAGGTGAGCCAGGCATTGCGTGATTAACTCCCCCTTATTGGCCGTCTAAACGATACTGATAAATACTATTATTAGTTGGAGGTTTTTCTTTGAGGGTAACACGCCCTTTTGGTGCTAGGTTACCAGAATATATTCTTTTCTTATCTTCCCACGGTGCTTTTGATGGATCTGATATTGTATCAATAGAACTAATTTTACTATTTTTTGTAGAAAGCCGTAGACGATGCCAAATCCTTGAGGTCGTAGGTTTAATACCACTAGGTTTTAGAGAAAACCCTCGATTTATCTCCTTCAAACATTGGTCCAGACCAGCCAAAGTCTTTTCCAGGGTGAAATGAGCATATATTAATTTCGTAGTTTGCTAATTGAATAGCCATAATCTTAATTCCATTTATTGATAATTAAAAATCCGTTTCGATAATAGTAACAACAGCTTAAGAGCATAACAATTCTGAAAAGCTTCAAAAGCACAGTACTATTGTTTGTTATCAATAAAGAATTACACGTGTTATGTAAACAAAGCTGCAGTATTTATTACTGCGGCTTTTTGTGCCTAAAAAGAATACATTGCCTAGATATGTTAGTGCTGATAACGTGATAAAACAAAACTACTTATAACTCCATGTTTGAAATTAAGGACAATAATGAACATTTTATTGGAAGATATCACCTCTGCTAATTACGAAGAGGTATGCGATTTAGACGTTACCAAAGCGCAACAAGATTACGTAGCGAGTAATATGTGGTCGTTAGTTGAGGCGCACTACAATAGCGGACATACCTGTAAAGCTATTTACCAAAATAATGAGCCTGTAGGCTTTTTTATGTGGGTGCAAGAAACCCCTACAAAGGTTTCTATTTGGCGTTTTATGGTAGATAAACATCATCAAAATAAAGGTATTGGCCGCCAAGCACTATTCATGGCAATTGCAGAGATTAAAACGACTTCTAAGCTTGAACAAATCGAGATTTGTTATAACCCGCAAAACCCTGTTGCTAAGGATTTTTATTCTAGTTTTGGGTTTGAAGAAGTTGGCCTAGATGAAGACGAAGAAGATATGTTAGCCATAATTAATATAAAAAGTTAACCCAATTTTGTTTAGCGCGTTGCTTATTGCCATAAAATTTAGTGCTTAGTAAGGTGCGGAGGATGTTGCAGTGCTAATTTTTTTAGCTGTGTAATGCATGAAAGCGCTAAGTCATGATATTCATCATCGCTATACAATATCTCGTTTAGCAGATTAATAGATTGTATGAGTGCATTGTGCGCAGCACTTTGTTCGTCTAAAAAGTGAAGTGTGGAATAAAGGCGCTCTGTAAGTGAGGTAATTTGTATGATTTGCTGTTTATTCGCACAGTTATACATTTGAGCTAACAAGGACGCACTTTCAAGTGCACACCCCAAATACGGCAATGCTTGTGCAAATTGGTATCGTTTAAACAGCGCTTCGCCACTTAGCTGCGCATTTTGAATATCTATAATTGCTTGTTCTGGTTGACATAAAACATGTTGTTTGTGTCGAGCACATAAAAAAGGTAATGCCATGGTACGTTCCATATCTGTTTATTTTTTAAGACTGTAAAACAGAAACTTCAAAACATCAAATGATAATTGTTTTTATTTGCATTTGTAGGTTTGAAGCAGTTAGTTGTGTATACTAACTTCATTGTTTTGATTCTTATTTTTATAAAAACCGATATGAAAAACCCATTTTTAGCACTTGCTTTACTCAGTGGATTATCAGGCTGCAGTACAAACACAGTATCAGTATCTCAAAATTCATCCTTGTATAATTACGGGCTTTATAATGCAAATGGCCAGCGAGTTAATTCAATATTGTCAGAATCCACGCTTTTGAATGCCGATGTTGTTTTAGTCGGTGAATGGCATACACACCCCGGTGTGCACTTATTTCAGGCTGAGCTGTTTCAGCAATTAAGCACGCAAAATAAGCCTATTGCTCTATCGCTTGAGCAATTTAGCCGCGCTGATCAGCAAACACTAAACCTATACCTTGAGAGTAAAATTGGCGAACAATACTTAATTGATAACACTAAGGCTTGGCCTAATTATAAGAGCAATTATCGTGCGTTAGTGGAATTAGCGAAGATGCAAAATAGCGATGTGATAGCTGCAAATGCGCCTAAACATATTGTTACCTGTATTGGTCGCCAAGGTATTAATTATATTAATAAACTCGACCCACAACAGCGTAGTTTTATTGCAAAAGAGATAGATACTTCTCCAAGCCTTTATAAAGAACGCTTTATGCAATCCATGCATCATGGAACGGCGAGTAAAAACGAAAAACTTTACGCCGCGCAAGTTACTTGGGATGAAACCATGGCTGAGTCTATCGTTAACCATATTAGTGAAAATAAGGGCACGCAGGTTATACATTTAGCCGGTGATTTTCATGTGAGAAATGGTGAAGGCATAGCGCGGGTAATTAAGCGAACTGCCCCAGAGCTTAATGTTGTATGGGTTTCGCCAGTATCAAAAGTACAATCTGAGCAAAGTGGTTATCAATTAGAAGTTAACGCTTTGCCTGCTCGCTATGTGCAAAAAGCACATCAACAAGCTGCATTTAAAGCTTTAGCCAAACGAGGGGAGAAAACACAGTGCCAATAATAGGTTGGCACTGTGTTTGTGTAATACACTTTTTAATATTTACTTAAGCGTAAATGTGCCTTTCATCATGGCGTAATGGCCAGGAAAAGAGCAAAAGAAAGTGTAATCGGTTCCGGCGGTTAAGCCGCTGGTTTTAAAAGTAACTTCGGTTGTTTTACCGCCGCCAATAATGTCTGTAGCACCAATCACGCGACTATCATTAGGCTTTATGTAGTGGTTGCTAAGCCCTGCAGCGTTGCCATCTGTGATAATACCTTGCATGTTTTAATCGTAGATAGCACCCAGTTATGACCCATTACATTGGCAGGTAATTTACCGGTGTGGCAAGGGCGTGTTGATCTTTGATGGTTGAATTTGCAGCAGTGTGTTTGGTTTTTAGGCAAGACAGAGCCTATGAAGTGTGGTTATTCCACATAAATAGGCGATAACGCAGCATAAATACCAAACATGCGCTGCCCTTCGGGTTCTGCCTAGGGGCGATAAACTCATTGTTGCTCGATTTTTACTTAGCCCACTAGGTTACAAATCTCGCGCCGCGATTTAATCGCCCCTAGATTGAACAAATTACAATCCGCAAAGTTCAACACGCCCTAAGTTTAACGGTCACTTGCTTACAGCTTTTAGGGGCGCTTAGTGTTTTAGTTGAAAACTGCATCATATCGTTTGCATCTATATTTAGTGTGCATTCGTCTGCATATGCTGTATTGGCACTCAGTAGCAGTGTAGTGCTGAGTAAGGCTATTAATTTTTTCATACTGTCTCCGCTAGTTGGTTTGAGCTGTTTCGAGCTTGATTTGTTAAGGCTACAAGTGCTTTTCGCACGGCTAATGGGCTATCGCACTCGTTCGCAAAATTAATAAAGTAATTACGCTTGTGGCTTTGTATATAAAAGCCTGTGGGGAGTAGGCCGCTCATTATTGGAGTGTTATCGGCTACGTTATAGTGCTGCATTAATATCAGCGACATAGCATCTTGATGATCTTCATTCATATGAGTGATCATGCTTTGCTGCTGGCTTTCATCCCACTTTTTAGGCTGAGCTTGCCACTCGTTTTGCTCAAGCCAAAATATTTTTCCAAAACCGCCAATATAACGCACCCGTACTACATCTAATTGCCAAAGCTGAAAATCATGCGCATTGCGATAGCTTGCAGCCTCAGGGTACAAAGCTATATATTTATCAAGTAGCACTTCGCTTTGCTCTTTTGTCACGATAGAGCCATCACCTACGAGTGTTACTCGCCCATGTTCGTTTTGATCGCCATAATCGGCGGCATCAAAAATAGTCAGACTCATGCGTGAGTCCTGTTTTAAATTTTTGGTATGCTGAGCTATGTCACTAATAAAAAAGTAGATGCGACCTTGTTCGTCACACATATAAGGTGTAACAGAGCCAAACGGATAGCCGCGTAAATTATTTGAAATGGTCGACATTACGCCGGCATGGGTTTTAAAAACGAGCGTACGTGCGTCGTTTAATGCTTGCTCTCTCATGAAAACTCCTGACGTTGAGAAAAAACCATGGGCGCATCGTTATAAGGATGAGGGTTAACGTGCAATTTCATGGCGTACATTTGTTGTAAGTTTTGTGCTGTTAAAACGGTATTTATAGACCCGCTTTGCAGCACTTTTTGGTTGTGTAATAAAATAGCGTTGGTTGCATAAAGGCTTGCTAAATTAAGATCGTGTATAGCAATAATGGCGCTGTTTCCTTTCTCTACAAAGGTTCTAACACAGCTAAGTAAAGTATGTTGATGACGCATATCTAGCGCTGATGTTGGCTCATCGAGCAACATTAATTTATGCTCAGTTTGCGCAGTAAAAGCATCTAACTGGGCTAATGTGCGTGCCATATGAACACGTTGTTGCTCACCGCCCGAAAGCGCACTCATTCGACGTGTTAGGTAATGGGTTAAATCCATAATTGAGGCATATTTTTGAACTTTATTGGCTTGTGTTTTAAGAGACTCTGTATAGGGATAGCGACCCATAGCAATGAGTTCAAATACACTAAAATCAAAGCCAACATGGTTACTTTGCATCATTACAGCGCGCTTGCTAGCTAATTGCTCTTTAGAAAATGAATGCAAAGGTTTGGTATTAAATAGTATATCTCCCTCAAAGGGATGCATGCCTGCCAAAGTATGCAGTAAGGTCGATTTACCTGCGCCATTTTCGCCTATCAGTGCGACAAGTTGTCCTGCTTGGATATTGCCGCTAATACCCTCTAAAACACGATGGGTGTTAAAGCCTATATTGAGGTTGTTAAACGTGATCATGACCAATCTCGCTTATTTTTAATGATCAAATATATAAATAGTGGAGCCCCAAGTAACGCCGTTATAATGCCAATTGGCAGCTCCGCAGGCATAACAACCAAGCGTGCCAACCAATCTGAAAGTAGCAACACTATGACACCTAAAAGCATACAAAGTGGCAGCATATTCCGTAAGTGTGGACCAACCATGAGGCGTGCGATGTGAGGAACAACTAAACCAACAAAGCCAATTAAACCTGTTAGCGCAACTACCGCACCTACGCCCAATGCAACTAATATAATGACGTATAATTTAAGCTTGCTGGTATCGACACCTAAGTATTGAGCTTGTGATTCACCAATAAGAAGTAGATTCATTGGCTCTTTTAATCGCCATAGCCCGATAAGACTCAGTAAAAGCAAAGGACTCGCTTGTTTTATATTATCCCAACTCGCACCGCCTAATGAGCCCATGGTCCAATAGTTAATTAACCGCAGTGCGCTGTCATCAGCATAAAAACTTAATAACCCAATAACAGCAAATGCCAATGCATTAATAGCGACACCGACTAATATAAGCGTATTGATATTAATTTGTTTTTGTTGTTTTGAGACTAAATATACCAGCGACGTTACTGATAGTGCGCCCAAAAATGAGGCATAAGGTAAGTAGTGTTGGGCGTTAAAATTAAATTGTGCACTAAGGGCGATAAAAGCAACCGCGACCATTGCAGCGCCTGCGCTTATACCAATAATAGAGGGATCAGCAAGCGGGTTACGACACAGCGCTTGGGTTGCAGCTCCTGTTTGTGCAAGTACTAAACCCACCATTACTGCAAGGACAAAACGAGGCAGGCGTATTTGTGTAACCACATTGATTTGTAGCGCATCAAATTGACTAAAATGTTCAGGAGCTAGCCATGCAATAGCTAAGCGCCAATCCCATCCTGCGGCCCCATAGCCTATGCTAAGTAATGCTAAAGCAAAAATGCAGCCATAACTTAATAGCATCCACTTATGCGGGTTACTCAGTGTTATGGCGTTAAAGCGATTCAAAGTTAACGTGCTCATAAGCGTGTTTTATACTCATGCAATGCTTGAATCGCAGTTGCAATACGCGGCGACATGCCCAGTGAAAGTAAGCTGTCCATGACCAGTAACTGACACTCTTGCGCTGCTTTTAATAAACGAAGTGTAGGTTGTTTACAAAAGGCTTGTTTCCCACCAAGGCTTTGCACAACATGCGCTGGCGCCACTAAAAAATCGGGCTGACTTACAGCCAGTACTTCACTGTTAATTGCTTTAAAGCCTGTATGCGTAGCAGCTATATTGGTAATGCCCGCATAATTAAACAGCAAGTTGGGCACCGTTTCTCGTCCTGCTGCGACGAGCCCACGCTCATTAGCTGAAAGTAAAAACAAAGCGTTGTGAGTCTGTGTTTTTGCTTTAGTAGGTAACGATTTTTTTATTTTAGTAATTAGGTTTTGAGCTTTTAGGTTTGCATCTAAATCACTACCAAGGTGCTTAATTAGCTCAAGTAGTTCATTTACAGAAGTCGGTTTTTTATAGTGAATAACCTTCACTCCGGTCGTTTCTATTTGCTTGAGCGCCTGCTCCCTTCCCGCACCTTCAAGTGCAAGTAACGTAGTTGGGCGCATTGAAAGCACTCCCTCAGCGGCTAGGTCTCGATAGTAACCTACCTGTGGCAACTGTGTTGCTTGTTGCGGATACATACTTGATTGGTCAACCGCGACTAAACTATTTTGTTTTTCTAGTGCGTAGATTATTTCAGTTAATGTGCCGCCAGCACTAATCACACGCTCTTTCGCGAGTGCTGATTGAGTGGCTAAAGCCAGAAAAAAAATTAGGTACTTCATAACAAACTCCGATTTTATTTTTTAGTATTATAACTACTTTAATCTAAATGAAAATGATTATCATAATCAATTGATCTTATTTTGGGTTAGTTGTACCATTTAAAAGTAAATAATAACTATTATCATTTGGAGTGGAGATGAATCCCTTTTCTTTTAAATTTACAGCATTAGCCTCTTTGTTAATTAGCTCTGGTAGCGCATTGGCCGAAAATGTTATTGACGATCATATTGTGGTTAGTGGCTCTCGTTTTGAACAAAAGCTTGAAGATGTGACTGGCTCAGTAACGGTTATTACCGAACAAGATATTGAGCGTCAGCTCGCTGTAGATTTACAAACTATGTTTAAATACGATCCAAGTATCTCAAGTACTGGCAGTGGCGCAGGCGCGCAAACATTAACTGTACGGGGTGTTGGTGGCAACAGAGTTGTTTTTATTAAAGATGGAAGACGCACAAACGATGGCTACGCTGGCGGCGGCGGTTATTTAGTGGGTCGAAACTACTTTGATGTTGCGGGTGTTAAACAAGTTGAAGTTGCAAAAGGGGCGGCATCATCGCTATACGGTTCTGATGCACTAGGGGGAATTGTAGTAATAACAACTAAAGACCCGAGTGATTATTTAGTGGATCAACAAAGCTTAGTAAAAGTAGCGTTAGGTTATCAAGGCCAAAGCAATCAGGTTGCTGCTGATATTACAGCAGCAAAAGATTTAGGTGACGTTGCTATTAGCGCTGTTTATAGCCATCGCGATAGTGAAGAAGTACAAAACTACGTTGAAGATTTACCAGGTTACGATGCCCGCTCTGATGCTTTACTGCTTAAAGTTGAGCAAAAACTTGATGAAAAACGGACCCTTAAATATACCTTAGATTACTTTAATCAAACAACAGAGCAAGTAATCACTCCATCCATTCAAGAAACCGAAGACGAAGACACAAATATCTCATTTGCACTCGATTATGATTCAGATATGGCAACAGCTATATTTGATAAATGGTATGGGCAACTATCTTATAGTCGATACGAGCAACAAAGTGACCAAATAAGCGCAGCTAGAAATTACATCGATTATAATGACTACGGGTTTGAGCAAGATATTTTAGGCTTAAAAGCGGTATTTAGTAAGGAAGTTAAAGGAGAAAATACCGAGCATAAATTTGTCTATGGAGTAGATATTGATTTATATGATACTACTCGACCACGCTTAAAAACCCGTGTATTAAATGATGGTACTGTTGATTTTACGAATGAAAAACAAAAAGCATTTCCTGGCGCCGATACTTCTTTAGTTGGTGTATATATGCAAGACAGTATTAAATTTAACGAGACTGATTGGTCGTTAGTTGCGGGTATTCGTTACGATTATTATGCACTTGAAGCCAAAAAAGATGCGTTATACGCTGACGCCGAGCTTGATGATATTACCGAGTCTGCGTTCTCACCAAAGCTGGGTGTGATTTATCAGGTAGACGATAATTTATCTTGGTATGGGCAATATGTTCGAGGCTTTAAAATACCGCCACACGACCAAGCCTATCAAAGCCATGGTGTTGAGCCATTTTATCAAATATTACCAAACGCAGATTTAGACCCTGAAAGCAGTGACTCATTCGAGATCGGATTAAGATACGCAAGTAGCGATATTAGTGTAAATTTAAGTACTTTTTATGCTGCCTATGATGACTTTATCGAAACAACCATTGCGGGTGTTGAGCCAACTTATATTCCTAATGTAAATAAAACATTTTACCAATACCAAAATATTAGCGAAACCCAGATCAGCGGTGTAGAAGCTGGTATTGCTATGTATGTCACCGACGATATTTTATTAGAAGCCAATGTTGCTTACGTAGATGGTGAAAACAAAGACTCTGATCAGCCACTTACTAGTATTAGCCCGTTAAATGGTTCTATATTAGTAAGCACTGAGTTTGGCAATGTTAATTGGACCGCTGCTTGGCGTTTAGCTAAGGCGCAGTCTGATGTAGTACTTGATACTAATGGTAATAAAACAACACAAGGTAACGGTTATGGTGTTGTTGATTTATATGCAAATTATCAGTGGAAAGCATGGCAAATGAATGTAGGTTTACTTAACCTACTCGATAAAGAGTACGTACCGTTTGAACTTATTGCTGGTCAATCCAAAGGTACTGATTTTAGCCAATATAGCCAACCAGGACGTAATGTTTCGGCTCGGATAAGCTATCAGTTTTAATTAAAAACAAAAGCCGTATATAAATTATACGGCTTTTTTAATTGCCTTCATATCAATTGAAGAATAACTGTAAAGGGGGTTAACAGCTGCTATGTATTATACAAAACAATAAAAAAAGCGCCTTAACCACTACATTAAGACGCTTTGGATGAAAAGCTAAATAACAAAAGTCGGGTTAAAATAGCTAATCGGGACTATGAAATTGTTAGAATTGATATGCCAATGACATCTTAAATTGAGTAGGCGCACCGGGGTAAACCCATAATGCGTTGTAGCTACTTTGAGCATATTCTTCATCAAGAATATTGTTAACACTGATATTTAACTTGGTGCGCTCGGTTAAGTTTACCTGCCCAAAAATACCAACTAGTTGATAGCTCGGTAAGTTAAATGTTAAATCGGCGGCATCGCCTAATCGCTCACTGGTGTACTGATAACTGGCACCTAGTTCTAGCTCTTTGCCAAGAACGGCCGTTTGATGGCTAAGCGTTAGATTTAAGTTATTTTTAGGCACATTGACTAATGGGCTGCCTTTTTTGATTGGCACGCCCCAATCAGCATTTATTATGTCGTTTGCCGTACTGGCATCTATATAAGCGTAAGATAAATTAAACTTTGTATCATCAGTAATATAAGTACTTAAATCGAGTTCAACACCTTTACTATTTGCTTTGCCAATAGGCGCTGAAAAACCAACGTTTACAGGGTCGGCTACTAACATATTACTTTTAGTGGCATCAAATAATGCTAGGGTTCCCGTTATGCCTTGGTAGCTAAATTTAGCGCCTACTTCAAATGAGTCACTGTATTCAAAGCCAAATGGGTCGCCATTTGCATCTGTACCACTTAATGGTAAAAAGCCTTCGGAGTAGCTGCTGTATAAGGTTACAGCGTTGTTTAGTTCATATACTAAGCCTACTCGTGGACTTACCTGACTTTGTGAACTGCTTGAAAGCACACCACTTTTGGTTTCTAAAATGTCTTGATCTACGCTATCGAATCTAAGGCCAACTAATAGCTTAATTTTATCAGTCAGATCCATTTGATCTTGAACGTATATACCATAAGCATCTTGTTGTTCGTTGTTTTCGTAGAGCAAACCTACTTCAGGACGAGCAACGTTATAATTCGGCTGATAAATATCAACTGTGTAAGTGCTATTACCGCCGCGATAACGATAAAGTCCAGTGCGTAAGTCGTATTTGTATGCGTCGGCTCCTATTAATAAGTGATGGGTAATGCCTGCGGTATCAAAATGCCCACTTAGCTCAAATTTAAGGCTAGTATCATCAACGTCATAATCGCGGTAGCGCTGTTGGCGGGTAAGTGTGCGGCCATCATCGAATAATGATTGGCGCGAGGGTGCAAGTTCAGCATCAGACGAAAACCCAGTTAGTGTAGAGCTGCGGTAGTTTGCGCCTACAACGAGTGACCATTCATTGTTTATATCGTGATTTAAAGTTACTTGGTGACCACGAGAATATACTTGCGTGTCACCATCGTTTGGATTGCCTAAATAGCGTGAGCTAGGAACAGTATTAAAATTATCATTAAGTACAACAACACCACGGTCAAATAGCTGGGCTAAATCAACGTATTCAAATTCATAAGTGATGCTGGTTGAAGCGTTTATTTGATGATAAATAGATGGCGTAACTACCTTTTTATGGGTGTACACCTCATCGCGGTAGCTATCGCTATCTTGCCATGCGCCATTTATTCTAAATGCTGTGTTATCGTTAATGCCGTTTGTATAGTCACCTTCAACGCGATTAAAATTATCACTACCTAAGCTAAGTTTTAGCTCACCCTGTTGCTCAAATTGAGGTTTTTTGGTTACGATATTTACTGTACCGCCGGGTTCTGAGCGCCCGTATAGTGCAGAACCTGGACCTTTTAATACTTCAATGTACTCAATGTTTGATACATCACGAGGGCCGCTGAATCCGCGTCCACCGCTAAAACCATTAATTAAGTAACCCGATGGCATGTTTTCGTTACCCGATAATCCACGAATCGAAAAGCTATCCCATAATGCGCCACTGTTATTTTTACGTGAAATACTGGCAGAAAAATCCAGCGCATCTTGTAATTGAGTTATTCCTTTTTGATCAAGTACCGCGTTATCGAGGGTTTCGATTGATTGTGGCATTTGCTTTTGAGGAATATCGCCTCGGTAAGCTTGTTTATATGTAACCGCAATTTTCTCTATTGGTTGGCTTTGGGCAATGCTTTGTGCGCTTGCACTTAAGCAGGCTAAGTAAATTAATGAGTACTTCATAAAATGCTTTTTGGTAACGTTATATTATAACCAAAACTATAACATGTGTTACTTTATAACAAAATGTTTTTTTGCGCTCTATGTGTGCGTCTAATTTTTATACTAGCGGCTATACAGCTATCACGTTAAGATGGATGAAAATAACACAATAAGAATAATATAATGTTAACAAAAACAAATGCATTAATTTACTTTTTAGCCTTTAGCAGTGGCTTTAGTATTATGGGAATAGAGCTGTTAGGTGGGCGCATTTTAGCGCCTTACTTTGGCAGTAGCGTACATATCTGGGGCAGTATTATTACGGTATTTATGCTTAGCTTATCATTCGGGTATTTACTGGGAGGGAAGCTGTCTATTCGTCATCCTTCGTTGACCAAATATGGGTTAATCTTTTTAGTTGCCAGTATTATGGTGGTGCCCATTGCTTTGTTTGCTGAGCCAATTATGGCATTTATTTTTTCGCATATTGAAGACAGCCGCTACGGCTCGTTACTCGCCTCAACCGCGTTATTTTTTATACCCACCATTATTTTAGGCATGATCTCGCCCTACTCTGTACGTTTGCTGGTTACCAATAGTGAGCGCAGCGGCCAAGTGGCTGGCGGCCTTTATTTTGTAAGTACCTTAGGCAGTGCGCTGGGCACCATTATTACCTCTTTTTATATGGTACTGGCGTTTGATGTTAACACCATTATTTTAGGTTTTGCTGGTGTGTTAGGCACGCTTGGGCTAATTGCTATTAGCTTTGATAAACTTAAAGTGCGAGAGGCCGTTTATGCACAAGCTTAAATTATTGTTTATTAGTATAATGGCGCTGCTATTTTCAGCTCATAGTATGAGTAATGTTGTGCATAAAGAGCGCTCTTTATATCGAAATTTACTCGTTGAAGAAACTGGCGATTTACGCTGTTTAAAGTTTGATGAAAAAACCCGACAAAGCAGCCAAAGTTGCATGTACATTAGCGACCCTAAAAAACTGGTATTTAATTATACTAAGCTGGCTTTTTCTAGTTTATTACTGATTGATAACCCTAAAAATGTGCTCATTATTGGTTTAGGTGGCGGTACGCTTTCTAATATGATTCATGAGCTATACCCAAAGGCACACATTGAAAATGTTGAAATAGATCCTTCGGTAATTAAAGTGGCGCGCGATTATTTTAACTTTATAGAAACCGATAACGTAACTGCTAAAGTACAAGATGGGCGTATTTTTATTAAACGTGCTGCGCTTAAAAGCCAGCAATTTGATTGGATTATTTTAGATGCGTTTAATGGCGATTACATTCCTGAGCACCTACTCACAAAAGAGTTTTTTGAAGAAATAAAAAGCGTATTAGCTGAAGGCGGAATTGTTGCTGCTAACACGTTTTCATCAAGTAAACTTTATGAACATGAATCGGCAACTTATCATGCGGTATTTGGCGATTTTATTAATGTAACAGCCAATAATAATAGTAACCGTATTATTTTAGCCGGTTATAACAAAACCCCTACAGAGCAACAAATAGCACAGCGGGTTAAGCAACTAGCTCCGTTACTTGCCCCTTATGATGTCGATATAGAGGCAATTAGCCAACGTATGTTTTTCACTAAAGATGGTAAGGACTGGCCAAGTGATACTAAGGTGCTGACTGATCAATACTCTCCAGCTAATTTACTTAACTTTTAGCGGCTGATATCACATGGTCACTTATATCCGGTGACCCTAGGGTATTATTAAAAAGATAATATTTTAAGGAAACGGCAATGCACATTCACTTTATTATTCATGAACATTTTGAAGCGCCAGGCGCTTATGAAGCTTGGGCTAAAATGAATGGCCATACGTTGTCTTATACCCGTATTTATTTAGCTGAACCCTTACCTCAGCATACCGATGATATCGATTTTTTAATCGTAATGGGTGGGCCACAATCGCCCGCTACATCGCTTGCAGAGTGCGCCTATTTTGATAGCAAAAAAGAACAAGCCTTTATTGCCAGTGCGATCACGGCAAACAAAGTGGTGTTAGGCGTTTGTTTGGGGTCGCAATTAATTGGTGAAGCGTTAGGCGCGACTTATCAACCTAGTCTAGAAAAGGAAATTGGTAAGTTTGCTATTACCCTCACCGATGCAGGCTTGAATCATCCGTTATTTAGCCATTTTGGCAGTGAGCTTAATGTGGGGCATTGGCATAACGATATGCCCGGGCTGACTGCTACGGCCAGTATTATTGCCTATAGCGAAGGTTGTCCAAGGCAAATAGTCGCTTATAGCGATTTAGTATTTGGTTTTCAATGCCACATGGAATTGACCACCGAGGTGGTTACCCTCCTCATTGCCAACGATGATTTAACCAATGCCCATAATTACCGCTTTGTTGAACAGCCCGAAAAGCTCTTAAGTCACGATTATGATGAGATGAACAATAAGCTTTATACTTTCTTAGATAAGCTTGCCGTACACTATTTATCTAAATAATACTTATTTACGTGAAGTTAAAATGCCAATTATTTACTTAGCCTGCTAACTAATGCTAAAATTTGCTGATATTCACAAGTAAGAGTTCCTATGAGTAGCAGTATTCCTTTTCATGAAACACTCGATTTAACTTTGTGCGGCAATATGGGTCGAGTGCACCGCTTATGTCGAGAAGCGGTGACACTGGCGGTTGAACCCTTAGGTTTAACTCAGTCGCGCTGGACGGCAATGATCCACTTACATCATTTACCTTTAGGAGCAACACAGCAAGCGTTGGCGACCAGTTTAGGTATTGAAATGCCCTCATTAACGCGCACCATTAAGCAATTAGAGCTGCAAAATCTGGTTATTCGGCAAGTTGATGAGCACGATAAACGCAGTAAAAAATTGTACTTTACCGATGAGGGTATAAAGTTATTAGAACACTTAAAAGAGCTCACAAGCGATATTAAACAGCGTTTATATGCCGGTTTAAGCACGGAGCAGCTTGATGGTATAGCGCATAGTTTAGTGCAAATGGAAGAAAACGCGCGGCGTTGTATTGCAAACTTATCTGGAGATAAATAAGTATGACACCCGATCAAAAATTTGCTCGCTACGTTAAAGTATCGCTCGTTGGTTTTATTGTTGTATTTTTCTATTATATTGTTGCCGATGTATGGCTACCGGTTACGCCACAAGCACGGGTTTACCATTCGGTTGTTCAAATATCGCCGCAAATAAACGGCCGTGTTACCGATGTATTGGTTAGTAATAACCAAACGGTTAAAGCGGGTGATGTATTATTTGAAATAGACAAAAATACTTACCAACTAGCACTTGAGCAAGCGCAGCTCGCGCTTGATGATGCCAAACTGCAAAATAAACGACTTGATACCAACGTAAAAGCGCTGGAGGCACAAATAAGTGCAGCTAACGCTAAATTGCATGAGCAGCAGCTATTAAAAAAGCGTGGCGAAACACTCTACAAACAAAACTCTATTTCGGAGCAAGAGCTTGAAAGCATTCGTGCAAATTTTGCAGCAAGCCAATCTAATTTAGCTGCCTTTGAAGCACAGTTGGCAGAAGCTGTTCTAGCGCGTGGCGATTCAGGGCAAGATAACTTAGCACTGCGCCATGCAGCAAACCAGTTAGCACAAGCTGAGCTTAATTTATCTTATACGCAAGTGCGTGCTTTAAGTGATGGCGTTGTAGCTAATTTACAGTTACTTGAAGGCTCCTATGCGGTTGCGGGTAAGCCATTACTCGCGGTTGTAGCAAAAAAAGCAGATTTGGTAGCCGATTTTCGTGAAAAGTCACTATTAAACATGCAGCCAGGCAGTTTAGCAAAAGTGGTATTTGATAGCCGACCTGGTGAAGTATTCGACGCAAAAATTGAAATATTTGAAGCGGGTGTCAGTGACGGACAACTTAGTGCAAATGGATTACTTAGCACCACCGAAACCAGCAATCGATGGGTTCGGGATGCGCAGCGTCAGCGTATTCATTTAGTACTGCCAAATAATACTCAGCTTATAAATAATATGCCCAGTGGTGCGCGTGCCACTGTGCAGTTACTTCCACAGTCGGTTGTAGGTCAATGGTTGGGATCAGTACAGATCCGCTTTATTAGTTGGTTACATTACATTTATTAGTGGGGCAAGTAATGACACAACATGTTAGCCAAGCGCCACAACTCGATTCAAATGGTTTACGCCAAGCGCTACGGATTGCTGGCGGCTGCACTATTGGTTTTACTTTGTGCAAGTTAATGAATTGGCCAAATGGAATATTTTTTACAGTTTACCCTATGTTATTGCTCGGTTTAGTGCCAAGCATTAACAAAGGCGTGATACGTCAATTTGTTGCCAGTGCTGCCTACAGTGCGTTTATAGTGCTTATTTTACAGGGCTTATTTTCACACTTGCCGGTGTTAATGACGCTCATTATTTTTGCTAGTTTTTGCGTGTTATTTTACTTAATGAGCTCTGGTGGTGCGTTTTTATTTGGTGCGTTAGGTGCGGTGAGTTTATCGATTCAGTTACATTTTGCCAGCCATGTTGATCAAGCTAGTAGCATTTACCCGCTTATTTTAAGTAATGGTGTGGCTATTTTTATTACTATTATTATTGCGCTCTTAATGCATGGCTTGTTTCCTGATGTGACAGCGCGACCCATGCGCGCTGTACCGCACAAGGATAAAGAAAGTATTCGTCATGAGGTGTTGTTATGTGCCACGGTTGCGACTTTGTCGTTTGTGGTTTTTCAGGTGCTTGATTTGCAAGATTCAATTTCGGCGCAAGCGGCATCTATTTTAATTTTATTTTCGTTGTGTTTTAAGGCTGCGGGCACCGCAAGTTGGCAACGTATTATTGGTACACTGATAGGCTGTAATGCTGCTTTAGTTGCGCAGTTGTTTTTGTATAACCATACCGACGTTTTGCTTTTTCCGGTGGCTATATTATGGATTTTATCTTTTATATTCAGTCGTTTTCATATTTTAGGTGGTGGTCCACCGGGGGTTGGGTTTGGGGTATTGACCACTTTTGGGATTTTATTTGGTCAGTCGTTAGGCCCTGGGCAAGATTTAATATACAGCGCCATGTATCGATTTAGCTCGGTGGCTGTTGCAGTAACAGTAAGCTTAAGCGCAGTGTATGTAGTGCATCGAATCCTAAACCGATTTAGCGTCACCCGCCATCATACTTATGATTAAATTAAAGGCTGCATTCGCAGCCTTTTTTATGTGCTTAACCAGAGTCAGGTTACTTAAGTTACAGCTTAATATTACCGCGGAGAGCTTTGGTTTGGCCGTGTTTGGTTTTTTTATCCATACGTTTACGCTGTGAGTTACGGCTAGGTTTGGTAGCACGACGTGCCTTATTAACCTTAGTGGCGCTTAAAATTAGATCTTTTAGTCGTTTAAGCGCATCTTCCCTGTTGAGCTCTTGAGTGCGGTGGCTCTGGGCTTTAATTATCAATACCCCTTCTTTGGTGATCCTTGAATCTTTTAAAGCAAGTAATCGTTCTTTATAAAACTCGGGCAATTTAGAGCGGTTTATATCAAAGCGTAAGTGTATAGCACTGGCTACCTTATTAACATTTTGTCCGCCAGCGCCTTGCGAGCGAATAGCGCTTAGCTCTACTTCCCATTCATCAATGGTTACGCTGTTTGAAATAGTTAACATAGTGCCCCGCTCTTTTTGCAAAAAAATGTATTATAACATCAGTACATTGACTTGTGGTGATTCAACTAATTAGATAGGCGGCCATTGCTATTTTCAATCTAATAATTGCTAAATAAACACATAAAAATGAATTTATTCTACACTTACTATATTGTTTTTTAATTCGCTTTAATTATATGAAACAAATATCTATTTTAATGTTTTTGGTATGTATGCTCGCTATTTCGTATGCTGTTTATGCTAAATCATCACAAACGTTTAGTGCTGGTGTAATTGCACAAGAACAAGTTTATCCAATTAAAGTGTTACCTTTGGGTAATTTTCAACGCTGTTTTGTTGTTGCTGCGCAAAAAGAAGATGCGCTGTATTCTGCGTGTTATATTAAAAAGAGCGCGCAATCGATTTGGGTTGCCGAATCCGCGGGAGCGCGTTGTGAAATAAAATGTGAGTCGCATTTAAACAGTGATGGCAAAACACAGGTGCAGTACTTTACTACTGATTTATAGAAAAAATGCTGTGCCAAGGTTTCTTTATCGCGGTGGTGAGCCCTTTTATTTGTTTAACCACTTGCTTATCACACGCTGTTTGCTTTGCATTATGCGGCCCTGACAGCATCAAATAATGGGCTTCACCTTTTATTGCTTGCTTTGCTACGAACAGTGATGGATTTTCCCTTAGCAGTTTTTTATTAACTGATTTTTCAGAGGTATATGCTACGTACTGGCAAAAGTAAGTCTCAGTTTTTTGGGTTTGCATATCGCCCCACTCCCCTATTTTTCGCCACTGTGGTGAGGCATATCGTCTTGCATCAACCATAAAGCTGCCATGAAGCGCCGGTATTGAATAAACATCATTAATGGTTTGCTGTGCTTTAGCTGCATTATTATATGGGCCTGCAACGAGGTAATAGCTATCACGGTTTTCATGTTTATATAACTGCAAAGCATAGGCTGCTTTATCAATTTTATTCGCCACAATAAGTGCCGATTGAAACTTTTTGAATACGCCTAATTGCACAAAATAAGGCGTGTTTTGGTTTGCTTTAGCTGCTGTTGTTGGTTGCTTATTTAAGGTATTAGCGTTATTTGTGTATACAATGATGTCTTGCAATACTATGGTATCGCCGCTTTTTTCAGTGATGATCTGCTCGGGAAGGTTTTTTATGGTTATGTTTTCTGATAGCTGCTCATTTTTTTCTATTTCGAGAATATAATTTCCTTGAGAAACATTAGAAAAATAATAATAACCATCATATTCAGTGACCGTTGAATAATGTTTTTCGCCGCCCTTTTCTTTAAGTACAACCGTCAGTCCTGCGATAGGTTTACTCTTTTCATTGCTCGATAGATAAATAGTCCCCTCAACCTCGTTGTAGACCACTAAAGGAATATTTACTTTGGTTTGTCCGCCTCTATGAGCTAATGTTTTAATTTTCCCTAAAGAGGGCTGCAAGTAAGGATTAGACAACGAGCGTAAATTAACATCTAAAACCTGGCCACCGTAACTGCTTGGCAGCAAGACCTTTCCGTCATTATTGGTGTATTTATCTCGCCATAGATAGTTGCCAGTAAAATTAACGTCTTGAATTGGCTCATCGCCTTGGTCAAAGATTTCATTTTCATTCCAGTCTATGAACGAACTAACTTCTATTTGCCCGGAATTTAATGAGCGAGGAGTGTCAAAGTTAAAGTCTGCTTCTAAATGATCAAAACTAAATGTGCCATTTAAACCTAAAGATAAGCGCCAATCTCCTTGATTATCGACTTGCCCTGATACTTGTATATTAAATATCTCATGGCGGTATGTATACTGATGACTTAAAAGCGTATTTGCTGCAGAGTTAGACTGATAAGTCAGCTGGGTTTGATTAAAAGTGCTTTGTGTTTGTGGCCAGCGCAAACTACTTCTCAAACGAGTGAGTTCTGCGCCATTATTAGCCTGCCAATCTAAGGTGTTGGTCCATTTCCAAGAGGCAATATCAATTGAAGAATAAAGCCGGTTTATTAGGTTATTTGTATCGTCATCATAAAATAGTTGGCTTGACCATGTTCCTCCGACATAACTTTTATTGATACCTAATGAGAGTCGGTTTTTAGTATTGGTATTTTCACGTACTTCATTGCTCCATCTCATATTCCAGTTAAGAGAGTTAAAGAAATCAGTCCGGCCATTTAGGCTCAATAACAGCCTATTTTTGAGTGAGTTCTCTTGTGCTACAAATAAAGCGCTAGAAAAGTCATTAAGGGCACTGTATTCAACATTAACATTGATATCGTTATAAAGTTTATTAGAAAGTAGGCCTCTAAAACCGGCAAAATAAGCATAGCCAGCATCGAGTTGTTTTGTGGCTAAAAAACGGTAACTGCCGTGATCTGTAAGTGTATTTAGCCCCGATGATAGGTAGCTGCTGTTATCTTGGTCAGTTTGCAAATGAGTAACTTGAGCGTCATAAGTGATAAATTCACTAATGCCATATGAGAGATTGCTTTTAAAGGAATTACTCATCGCTGTTGAAGCGTTATTAGATTGATTAAAAACGCTTTTATCTGTTTCTAAAAACTCTACTTGATAGCTTATTTTTCCGGGCGATAGTGCGTCTTGTCCTATTGTATATTTTTGAGTACGTGTGATTTGCTCGCCTTGTGAGCCAAAAAGTTTAATTTCAAAAATATTGTTGCCGTAAAACGTTTCAACATCGATAAATCGAACCAAATTTTCGTCGTTAGCTTGAGTAGTGGCAATAAATTGACCGTTTCGATACAGCTCCGCTTGCCAGCCCGGTAGTGCCGGTTCTTCAATGGTGATGGTTGAAAAGTTTTGTGCCGAATGAGGGTTAGCATTTGAAATATAAAATCCCCGACCTTGATTTGAGCTAGTAATAAGCTGATCTGATTGAGATTGAATATCTCCCAATTGGTAGTGAATGCGTGCCAGTGAGTGCTCTTGTTCACTTAAATTAAAGTCTTTAGTTACTTTTAAAAAGGTATTAGCGGTGTTTTCGTTTTTGTTGAATCGTAGTTCAGCTCGATGATGAAATAAGTCAAAGTAGCTATTAAGCCTGAGCAGCCCCTTATAACGATTATTAGACGATTTATAGCTTGCTGATAATGAATATTCAGATACCGGATAGGTCAGCGTTTGGTATTGGTCGTCTATAAAGTGGTCGTATTGCAGTGCTTTGGACTTAATTTGTTTTGTAATACCACTCGTTAATTGGTTGTTATTATAAGTAAGCAAGTTACTAGAAAATGAAACCTGCATCAGTGAGTAATCAAAGCGCGAGTCGGTATTTAAAAGTGTATTTATGACGGATAAATCAACATAGTGGTCGTAGTCATCGACAGCCCACAATGAAACATTTTCTGAGGGCGCTAAAGTTGAGGAAAGCTCAGCATTGAGAACCAGCTCACTTGCGTCAACTTTAGCAGCCAGTGTATTTTGTGACACATTTAAGCTAATTCCCATAGTCGATTTCAGGGCGCTTATGGGCAATAGCAACTTATTTGATTTTGAATAGTAGGCTTCTAAATCTGAGACAACTGAACGCCCATTTACCCTGACATTTATAATCACAAAAGCCTCCTCATCAATAGGCCATTGATAAAGAGTCGGTAACTGCTTGGCGATGATTGCTTTAGGTGCAATTAACAGTAATGTACAAAGTAATAAGCGAGCCGCTAAACCACAGCCTAATGCCCTTATGTTTAGCACTTTCTATTTGATATTAATAGGGATCGCTAACTCGATTTTACCGCCGTAAAGCTCGTTTTCTTTGTAATTGAGTGTCAAAGGTCCTGTCACAGGAGCTTGTAAAGTGATGTATACCTTGCGACGAGATAGAGGGGTATAAACGGCCACATTGGCTATTTCACCAACCATTACATTATTCTCATCAACTAATTCAAAGTTTCCATACACAGAGCGATTCCCTGTGAGTGTTTGCCAAAATGTTAGAGTCGGGCGCCCATTTTGAGTAATTAATTGCGGGTTTATTAATTCTGAGTCAGCCTCTAATTGGCCATGACGAACGATAACAGGCACGCTGTAAGCAACCTTAGGCCTAATGCTTATTCCATCAGCGTCAGGGTTTTGTGATTCAGAGGCTATAATTTTAAGCACCGCTCTGTATTCGCCAACAGCAAGCTCGGCTTTTTTGCGAACGGTCATTCTGATAGCTTGCATCCCTTTGGGTGCAATAGTGCCGCGACGTGGTGAAAACCGAAGCATGTTTTTGGCAGAGCGCCCTTCAACTTGTTGTGGAGTAACATCTATAAGCGCTCCTTCTTCGGTCATATCTTTATGGGTAACAACAAGTTTAAAATCGAGATTTTTATTAGAGGTATTGCGGATAAGTAGTGAATTATTTTTAGTACGCCCATCAAAGTATAAACGGTATTCAGACAACGCAAGGTTGGCATTACAAATTTCAGGTAGTAAAAGAGTTAGGCAAAGGGTAGCCCAACAAAAAAGTTTAAGAATCATGGGACAACTCAACAACATGATAATAAAAAGTGGAGCGCGATGCTCCACACATTTTTATTTTTAATGCGCAATTACGCAAAAAAAATAAACTGAGGCTAACTTAGTAAGTTAGCCTCAGCTTTCATAGTCTTATTGGAAAGACACATCTACAGTATAATCTACAGTGTAAGCAGCGCCCGCTGTCAGTGTAGAATCAACCGTCATATCACCATATACACTAACAGTAATATCTGTTGCACTTGCATCAGTAGTGAAAGCAGACGCAACATTGTCAGCAGTTGTTACACTGGTTGTGCCATCTGTAGCCGTTGTTACTGGAGCAAAAGTTAAGTTAGTGCCTGTGCTTCCAGATACAGTAATATTCATTGCTGAATTTGGCGCTAAACCAGATACAGTAATTCCACCTAATTGAATGTTTGCATCTGACGCATCACAGTCACCCGATACAACGCCTGCATTATCCATCGTACAGGTTGAGCTTGTAGATAAACGAATTTTACCAAAGTGAAGTGCGCTATCCTCTGCAAAAGTAGGCTCAGTCCAACCATTTACACTTGCTTGAAATGTTTGGTTAGATGCAAGTAAAGAAGTTGATGAGATTGCTAGTAAAGCGGAAGCTGCAAAGATTTTTTTATTCATAGTTTTTCCATTTTTAAAAATTATTATTTTTTTACTTCCATGCAAGTTAGTTTAGAGGAGAACCTCAATCCATTGTTTCGGATTTAAACACAGTTGTTATCAAAAAGGAATTTTTTGTTAACGCTGTTGCTGTTTTTAGGGTGTTTATGATACAAAATCATTAATTTTAATCAGGAAAATGCAACGAGAAAAATAACACAGATACTAATTTTATTTTAACGCTTGTGGGACTTAGTTTTAGGTTTGGCCAGAGTGGTTCAACTGATGCTGAGCCTATAATGATGTTTATCAATCATTATTTATTTTCCTAGAACTATTATGTAAGGCAGTACTAACGCTTTTTGCCTTAAGCTCTATGCTTAAACGGTAAAAAATCTGCTGCAAGAAGTATGTGAAATGCTCATTAATTGAGCATAAATTACTCATTGTATTTCATCGTCGTATGCATGATTAAAGTCATTACAATTTAAACTCATATATTTAAGATCAGATTTTTACTAACTTACCGCTTTAAAAGTATAAAACTTAATTTTTTACGCACGTTTTTTCAGCGTTTTGCTTCATTTTTAGCTCTCTCAGGTAATCAGTTAGTAAAAAATCGGTTTATATAGGCGATATTTTATACCTTGTTAGTAAAATACTGATCCTAGATTACTTGAATGATACTTAATGTTTAAAAGGTCTTTAATTATTAACTGCTTGTATCAAAAATTTTGTTTGGGCTGTGTAAAAGCTCATTAAAGAAAGTGCTTTTAGCTAAATTTTAATTTCATATACTGACGGATGTTTACTGCGGCTATATATATTTCGTCGGTAACAACAACGCATCTAGGAAGGCCTTTCCTTATACGTGTTGTTTTATTGCTGGTTGTTAATCTTAATGTAGATCAGTATTTAACTAACTCAATTTAATGCTTATCACTGCATTCAAATACAAATAAGAATTACTATCTTTTGTGTTTGTTGGCGTTATAATATCGCCATCTTTTTTAGCTATGTTTAAAAGGAATTTGCAGTATATGCAGGCCTCTAACCGTCTTTTAGACTTTCCCAAACCCGCTTTTTCTATGTTATGGCAATTTATGCAGCGCTTTAACTATGAATTAGCGGTTTTATCGCGTTTTTTTGTCGCCATTGTGGGCGGGTATTTTTTTACTGCCGTCAGTGTGTCGCTGTTAAGTGTTGTGGTGCCGGTCTCTAAAGTTGACGCGGTTCTTTTAAGTGTGTCTGCGAGTATTTTAATTTATGCACTGGTGTTTATTTATAGTTTTTATCTTCAGTCGTTAAAAACAGTTTGGATCAGTATTTTACTAAGTGTTGCAGTGCAATTTTTTATATTGTCGTTAATGAAGGGATGGTTATGAAAGGGAGTTTTTTTCGCTCAATGACCTGGTTACATACATGGGTAGGTTTACTCGTGTGTTGGTTACTGTATTTAATATTTTTTGCAGGCACTATCAGCTTTTTTAGAGATGAAGTTAGTTTATGGAATCAGCCAAGTATTCATAATATTGAGCAGCAGACAGACCGTATTGGCGCGCAAAAGCGACAAATAATAAGCGGCGTTGAGTATTTAAATTCGCAAGCACCTAATGCGCCTAACTGGCGTATAACACTCCCAGAAGAGCGTGTACCCTATTTAACGTATGGTTATGCTAAGCCAAAAGAGCCAGGGCAGCGCAGAGCGTCTTTTGAAAACACCCGTATAGATCCAAATACCATGCAGCCTCTAGCACCCTTTGTAGATACCCGAGGTGGAAATTTCTTTTATCGCCTGCATTTTGATTTACATTATATTGATGTAAAAACAGCGCGTTGGATTGTGTGTTTTGCAAGCTTGTTTATGCTTATTGCATTGATATCAGGGATAGTAATTCATAAACGAATTTTTAAAGATATGTTTGTTTTTAGAGCTAATAAAGGCAGTCGTAGCTGGTTAGATGTACATAATTTAAGTTCTGTATTTGCCTTACCGTTTCATTTAATGATTACCTATACCGGCATTATTACTCTGATATTCATGATATTTCCCTACCCCGCGCAAACCGTTTATGAAAATGGAATACGTGGTTTTTTCAATGATGTTTCGCCAAGTAGTCCTGTAACAGAATCATTGCAGGGTACTGCACCTCTAGTGCCTATAAATACTGTTTTAGATCAGGTTTATACCAAGTGGCCAGAGGCTGATATAACTCGGGTAATTATTAATAAGCCGAATAAAGCCGCTGCAACTATTATGGTTTTGGTGAGCCCTGGAAAAACATTAAGGGATCAATCACCCCGTTTAATTTTTAGCGGAGCGAGTGGTGAGCTTGTTGCTCAAACTGATGATGAACTCACTGGCAGTAAGGCGCTATATGAATCATTAAACTCAATGCATACTGGGCGTTTAGCAGAACCATTATTACGTGTTTTATATTTTTTAGGCGGCATTGCCGGCTGCATAATGATAGCGACAGGCTGCATAATGTGGGCTAAGCGCTTACGCGAAAGAATGAAAAAAAATACTCAACCATCTTGGGGGCTAAAGCTCGTTGAAGGGTTAAATCTAGGAACATTGATGGGATTACCCTTGGCTACATCGGCTTTCTTTTTGGCTAATCGTTTACTTGGCAAACAGGTTGCTGAGCGCGCGGGTAAAGAAATACTCGCTTTCTTTTTAACTTGGCTATGTGTGTTCATCATTGCCTTTGTAAAGCGTGACAAGTTGCAGTGGTGTGTGATGGCTGCCATAAACAGCATTGCTTGCTTTAGTGTGCCAGTGGTTAATGCGCTCTCCACTGAAGGTAATATAATCAGTTATTTGCGTAACGAACAGTGGGCATTATTTATGTTTGACAGTCTTTTTCTAGCGTTTGGTTTGCTGTTTTTGTTACAAACCGAAAAATTACGTACTGCTCTGCAAGCTAAAAAACCAACTCCAATAAATACTCAGGAGCAAAAAGTATGATTGCCTTGCTTCCTTTTAGTTTATGTTTGCTGGCTTTTAACTGCTTTGCGCTGGCTAAGTTTAATCATTTTAAGGATGTTTTTAATAAGCGCCCTACTCAACAGCAGCGTTTGGTTTTATTGAGTGTTGCTTGGATCAGTATTTTACTAAGTTTGCTGTTATGTGTTAACGAATTACAAGGTTATGGTGGTTTGCAATTTTGTGGCTATATGACGTTAAGTGCTTTAATTGTAATGATTTTTTATAGCTTTTTGGTGAGGTTAACTAAACTTTTTAACTTACTCATATTAGTAATATTGGCCATGAGTACGTTATTTTTTGGTTTAAATGGGCTTTAGTTAGTAAAAACCTGATCCCAAAAAATAGGCTAAATTGCGGAAAAAAATGGCAAGCCATCAGGCTTGCCAATTAAAAAAGGGGGATTGTCATTATGTCTTCACCTGCCTGTCTCTTTGCAGATGCGGCTAATATAGCCTTGCTTTATTTAACTTACCTTACAGTAAGGTGATCGTTTTATTACAGCTAAGGTTATTTATCATACTCTCATGTAAACCCCCTTTACAGCGGTTTTTGATTTACCCAAATAATTTCGTCAGTTGCAAACCCAAGCGCCTTTACTTGGCTTAAAAAGTGCTGCTTAAGCTCTTTGCTTACTGTTGGTGTGCGTGATAAAAACCATAAGTAATCTTTGCTATAACTGGTAATAAAGGCATATTGATAATCAGGTTGGTCGAGCTCAAAAATAATATAGGCACCATAAAACGGCCCAAAAAATGACACTTTAAAATGCCCTGTATCGGTGTTTTCTACAAATTTAGCTAAGCCTTCGGCTTCGTCCCACTGCTGATCTTTGCTAATAAATCCTTTGTTTAATACCTTTACCGTTCCATCATCGTTAATTGAGTAGGTGGCTGTTACTTGTTCCATCCCTTGTTCAAAAGAGTGGTCTAATCGTGCTATCTCATACCACTTGCCTTGGTACTTTTCTAAATCAAAGTTTTTAACAGGGGTTATTCCTTCCGGTGCGCTGGTACAGGCACTGAGTAAAAACATAGCAGTAATAAATAATGCGGTTTTAAAAGCGAGTTTCATGTTGTTTCCTTTTCTTTAGAAATTGCTATAGGATCGCTCTAATACTAAAGCAATTTAAAGAACTTAGCATGAAAATTTGGGTTGATGCTGACGCTTGTCCGGTGGTAATAAAAGAAATTTTATTTAGAGCTGCAGAGCGTACGCATACAGAAACAATACTGGTTGCAAATCATGCCATGCGCATTCCACCATCAAAATTTATTAGCCGACTGCAAGTGTCATCAGGCTTTGATGTGGCTGATGATGAAATAGTTAAACGAGTTGAAAAGGATGATTTAGTGATCACTGGAGATATTCCGCTAGCTAGCGAAGTGATTGATAACGGCGGCCAAGCGCTTAATCCGCGCGGTGAGCTTTACACCACTGAAAACATTCGCTCCTTACTAAATGTACGCGACTTTATGGATACTATGCGCTCAAGCGGCGTAGAAATGAGTGGTGGGCCGCCTCCGTTAAGCCAAAGTGACAGACAAAACTTTGCTAACAACCTTGACCGTATTTTAGCGCAAAATAAGAGTAGTTAAGGTGAGCAGCCAGTTAATAGGGTTAGGTGATGACTCATTTAGAGTTGCTGTGTATGTCGCAAAAGCGCCCCCTATGCCCTACTTTGAAACACTAGAGCAGCTAGAACCTGTGGTTAGTGGGCAAATAAACAGTATAAATCAGCACTGTGGCAATGGTTGGCGAAAAGTCTTTAATGTGTACGCCAAAGTGTTATTTGCGCTGCCAAGCGAGCATTACTCATTTGCTAAACAAGCAGTAAGCTGGCAAGCATATCGAGATGAGCTGTTGTTACAACAGCATAGCGGGACTGCATTACTATTTAGCACACCGGTGCTTACTGAGAGTAAAAACCAGTTGCACATTATTGCTGGTCGAACTCACGCTAAAAACTTAATACAACAAGGTAAATTAAACGCCCAATTTGATTGGCTTGATGATGAGTTTGCTATAGATAAAAGCCAGAATATTATTGTGTGCCCCTATTTTGATTATAGGCAGCTGAGTAATATTAAAATTGCCCGTTTGAGTGAATTAGTGGCTCAGCTAAGATAAGCCACTTTCTTTTTTGCTACTGTTACACGACGTGAGTTAGTTTTTGTGCGCTATCAACTAGCATTAGTGAGCCCAAAATAAACAGTACACATGCCGATGCACGCCCAAACTTAAGCGACAATGCGGGATTGTTACTAAGGATTTTTCTGGCACTTATCCCTATTAACCAATACACCAACGCACAGCCTACTAAATGAATTACACTCAGTACCAGCAATTGTTCAGTGATAGAAAACGATAAAGTTGGCAACACAAACTGTGGTAACAAGGCTAAAAATAACAGCATTACTTTAGGGTTTAAACCACTAATAATAAAACCCTTTCTCATCCACTTTAGAGGGGTGTCTGAGGTGTGTTGTTGGCCATCGTTATAGGCAGCAGGCATAGGAGGAAATCGGTACAGTGATGTAGCAATCCAAATTATGTATAAAGCGCCGAACAAGGTTAACAGCTTTATAAAAATGTCATGTGAAGCTAATAGTGCGCCTAACCCTACCACTACTATTAAACTGGCCATTAAATGCCCAAGTATTAACCCCGCTACCGCAGGAACAATTTTATCGCCTGCTATTCCTGCACTAATTGTATAAGCCCAATCTGCACCAGGGGTGAGAATAAACAAAATTGATACCAGCCAAAAAGAAAAAATAATATTAATATCCATAGCGCTATAACCTAAAATAAGTGAGTAGCTATTTTATTTCTTTCTGATGAGTAAAAGTTACTGTATTTTACTAATATAAGCGTTCATTTTAGGAAATAATTAACTATGGATACCATGGATAGGAAAATTCTTGCCGAATTACAAGTCGATGGCAGACTTACCCTCTCTGAATTGGCTGATCGTGTTGGGCTAAGCGTGTCGCCCTGTCACCGCCGTGTTAAAGAGCTTGAGAAAAGCAAAGCAATTGTGGGTTACCGCACCGAAATATCACCTGAGAAAGTGGGTTTAAACTTTTCTGCGTTAGTATTTATTACTATTAAAGAGGGCGATAAAGTGTCGCTAAGCAAATTAGAGCAAGCAGTGGATGCTATTCCTCAGATCACCAATGCTCAACGACTATTCGGTACACCTGATTACCTGTTACATGTCGTTACTAAAGATTTAGCCGCGTTCCAACAACTCTACGATGACAAGCTATCAGCCCTACCAGGTGTACAACGTTTAACCTCAACCATTGTGATGAAAGATATTGTAAGAGCGCGTAATTTGCACTTTTAACAGGTTATGTTTTAACACGAAGTTTAAAAAGTTAAGCCGAGGACGCTGTAAAGCCTATTATAAGAGGCTTTACAGTTGTATATAAAAATAAAGTATAAATAAAGCTTGTTATAAACTGTATTGCTGTTATTCTGCTTGCCATCGGGTTGATAGAAAGCCCAGTTTATTTGTAAGTACCACGTTGTTATTAGTAATAATCCTTCGCGATATCCTCAAGTTAAATGTTTGTTTTCTTCCTGTTAAACGCCTATTTTAAGGCAATTTTTTATTTATTTTTTTAGGATATTATTATGTCTAATACAACTACTGGTACTGTAAAATTTTTCAACGAAGCTAAAGGTTTTGGTTTTATTGAGCAAGAGTCTGGCCCAGACGTTTTCGCACATTTCAGCGCAATCTCAGGCGACGGTTTCAAAACTTTAGCTGAAGGCCAAAAAGTACAGTTCAGCGTAACTCAAGGTCAAAAAGGCCCGCAAGCTGAAAACATCGTTTGCATCTAATTTAAAGGGAGTGGGCTTTAAAGTGCACTCACCACGCTAAACTAACGTTAAGCGATAAAGCTAATATCAATACGATATTAGCTTTTTTTTTGCAAAAAATTTATACCACGTACCCACTAAAACCAAGTGCTTTAAAGTACAGTTTTGGAATGCCAAAGCCACATTCATTAAGTAACTCACTAAAACGCATCCGATCAAGCGGGTAAAACTCACGCTCTAAGTTATGTGCCATTTGCGTTTTTCCTGCTTCACTAAGGCCAAGCTCTTTGCATGTATTAAGTTGTGCCTCTCGTTCAAACGAGGTTTCTGGGCGCATTAAATCAGCAATAAATACTGGTGCAGATTTTTTAAGATTATTTTTAATCCCCTTTAATAACTGCTTCTTATCGCCGTTATCTTCAACAAAATGCATCACCAATAAACATAATACCGCGTCGGCTTTAACTTTTAATTTATCTACTGGTTGGCACTCAATGCTGATACGTGCATCAATACCGTGCTCTATAAAGCGTTGCTTAGCAATGGCTAACATGTCGGCCGAGGTATCTTGAGCGGTAAACTGCCATGTAGAATTAATATTCGCCAGCGCTGCGATTTCTTTACCTGTGCCTGCGCCTACCACTAAAATATGGGCGTTATCAGTTAACGTAGCGCTTAGCTGTGCGATGGTTAGTTGATGTAATAGCTCGTAACCTGGGACTAAACGGGTAATACGGTTATCATACTCTTGTGCTTCTTCGCCTGTAAAAGTGGGCATACTATTTCCTTAAATTACGTTTATGGTGGAGTATCCACCCGGTTTTTTAGCGACATGAATTTGCGTTGCAACGCGTTCGCTCATTTCACTTACATGTGAAATCACACCGACCTTTCTACCTTGCGCTTGTAGTGAATCTAGCGCGTCCATTGCAATACTAAGTGTTTCACTATCTAGTGTACCAAAGCCTTCGTCAACAAATAACGAGTTAATTTGCACTTTGTTTGAAGATAAAGAGGCCAGCCCTAATGCAAGTGCCAACGATACTAAAAACGATTCTCCCCCAGAGAGTGTGTTTACAGAACGTTGTTCATCGGCCATATCGCGGTCAATAATCGCTATATCAAGTGAATCAGCTATTGCTGTGAGTTCGTAACGCTTATTCAGCGTTTTTAAATGGCTATTAGCATAATGTAGCAATATTTTTAGTGTTTGTATTTGCGCTAAATTACGCATTGTTTTGCCGGTTGCATCACCGAGCACTTTATTAAGTAAATGCCATTGTTCTACTTGTTGTTTAAGCTTGCTTAGCTCAGCCTGCTTGCCCTCAAGAGCTTTTGCATTTTGGTTGTGCTGCTCGATGGCAGTATTAATCGTAAGTAAGTTATTGTGTAATTGTGTTTGCTGCACAGTTAATTGAGTTTGTTGCTCAATTAACTGTGCTTCGCTATGTGCTGGCTTATTATTTTGCTGATGCTGCTCATTGGCATTTTGCTGTTGTTTTAGCGCAGCATGAGCATCAACTAATGCTTGAGATAACTGCTCGCTATGCTTTAGCTGCTCTTTAATATCGTCATTACTTATAGCCAGTAGCATCTCGATTTGCTGATGGCTAATATCAGCATAAAGCGCGCTAAACTCTTCAAACCAAGCACTATAGCGTGTTTCAAGTGTGGTTAGCTCTTGGCTGTTATCGGCGAAGCGCTGCTCAAGGTTTTTAAGCGTAATAGCGTGCTCATCGCGCTGTTTTACGGCGCTATCGTGTGCCTGTTGACTCTGATTTAATTCACTCTGGCACTGCTCTACTTGTCTATTCAGCTGAGCCTGGTAGTCATCAGCGCTAATCGTTTGGTTATCGAATAACGCTAAGCGTTGTTGCTGGGTATTGTTGTGTTGTTGCTGTGCCTGGGTTAAATCGTCGTTGAGCGTGCTAATTTGCTGCTCAGCTTTGGTCATAAGCGGGGTTAGCTGCTGCAGCTGTAAATTGGCGCTGTCTAGCTGCTTTTGAGTTTGCTCAAGTTGTAGTTGCTGATGTTGATACTGCTCTACTTGCTCACCTAATTCGCTTAGCGTTAACGCGCCGGTTTGTAATGTTTGCCAAAATTGACTGTTTTCAAAATTAGAATTCAGCTCACTTATAAGTGCTTCGCGTTGGCTGAGCAATTCCTGGTGCTTATTATTAAGCATGGTGAGCTGATTGTTCAGTTCAACATGCTGGGTATTTAATTGTTGCTGAGCAGTCTGTTCTTTTTTAACCGTGTTTTGCAGTTGGTTAACCGTTTCTTGCAACTGGCTTTGTTGTTTTTGTGCTGCAAAGTACTGCGCTTTTTGCTCGCTTAATTGTTTATGGGTGTCATCAAGCTGCTCAACGCTCAAGTCATTAAGATCTGTTTTAGCCGCTTGCATGGTGTTTTTAATGTCTAACATTTTGGCTTGGGTATCAGCAATCGCTTGGCTTTGCTGCTTATGCTCTGCGACTAAAACAGCATGCTGCGTTTGATGTTGATGTAGCTGGGTTTGTGCATCTAAGTGCTGCTGCTTAGCGCCAGTATAAGTATTTTCAAAGTCGGTTATTAAGTTATTAAAAGGTTGGCTTTGATTGTTTGCAAACGGGTGCTCAGTGGCTCCACAAACCGCACATGCCTCATTAGGCAGTAGTTGTGCGCGTAAATGTTCAACATGTTCACTCGCACGCAGCCGTGCTTGATTAAGCGATTGCTCGGTGTGTTTAAGTGCTTGCTCTTTTCTGCTTAATTGCTCACGCAGTGTGATGTTAGTTTGTTCACTCTGAGTTAGCTTTTCTGCTGTAATACTTTGTTGCTGCACTGTGTGCTTTAGTTCTTGATTAAATTGCTTATAACGCGCTCGTTGCTCTTTTAAATAATCAATATTTTTAAGCTGATTATCACACTGCTCAATATTGAATTGCTCTTGCTGTTGGGTGAGCTTATTTAGATTTTGTTGTTCAGTGCTTAGTGCGTGCTCTGCATGTTCTAACTGTTTATTTTGCTCGTTGAGCTTGGTAGCGAGAGTGCTTAGCTGCAAAGTAATAGTTTGCTTTTGTTGCTCGAGTGTTTTTAATTGCGTTGTGGTATTAAAAAACTGCTTAAAGCTGTGATTAAAATAGTTCCAATCAGTGGCCAATGGCTTTAGTTGATTGTTTTCTTGTAACCACTGCTGATGGTGAGTGCTTTGTGTTGTTGCCTGCTCCACGCTGAGATTATTTTGTTGTAGCTGCTGTTGTAACTCGTTTAATTGTTGCTGCTCTTTGGCTTTTTGTTGTGTCAGGCTTGTTATACTTTGCGTAAAAATAGCTAATTGACTGTCGAGCTCACGTGCTTTTGTTATGACTGGTTCAGCTGTTTGTTGTTGTTGTTTTGCTGTTGCTAATTCGCTTTGATGTTTTTTAACCTTACTTGCTTGTTCATTAATAAGCGCGGCATGATCCAGCGCGTTTAATTCCTTTATTTGCGAATTTAACTGGCTGTTTTGCACCGTTAAGCTTTTAAAGCGTTGGCGATTATCTTTAATTTCAAGCGCACTTTGTGCTTGTTTTGCTTGCTCAGTTTGTGCTTTAACCGCATTTAGTGCATCACTTGCTTGTTGCTCGTTTTGTTGAGCCGCTATTAATGCTTGCTCTAAACTGTATGCTTGTTTATACCAATTAACACCCTGCTCTGTGCTGGCCAACGTTGTTTTTATGTGTTCAGTTTGTTTTTTAAGTTCATCAAGAGTGTGCTTCTTCTCACTTAGCTCTTCATCAGACAATAACGCATAACTGGCTAAGCTGGCTGTTAGTAATTCAAATTTATCTTTAACTGCTTTATTTCGCTCAAATATACGTTGACCAATTCGGCTAAATTTATCGGTGCCGGTAAGGCACTCTAAAAGTTGTGCGCGTTCATCGCCAGTTGCTTTTAAAAAGGCGGCAAACTCATGTTGTGCTAGTAGCACTGCACGGGAGAATTGCTCAAAAGTGAGGCCTATTTTATTTTCAATGGCTTTGATGGTGGTGCTTTTATCGGCAATTAAGGTTTCATCAGGTAAGCTATGCAAAGTATGCTCGGCTACTTTTAGTTTGCCGGTTACTTTTTTATGCGTGCGTTGAATACTGTAGCGTGCTCTATAAAGTTGCTGATCTTGCCCGCTAAAGTCCACTTCCGCATAGCCTTCCCATTTCCCACGGCGCAATAAATTGCGGGCATCGTTAAGCTTTATGTTATCGCCGTTAAAATCAATTAGGTTACCTTTGTCGCCTTTCAAACGAGCAGTTTTCGTATAAAGCGCTAAACAAATGGCATCAAGTACGGTGCTTTTACCTGCGCCGGTGTCACCTGTAATGGCAAATAAACCTGCGTCTTTGAGTGGGGATGCTAAAAAGTCGATTTCGGCATCAGCAATGGAGGCTAAGTTATGAATACGCACGGCGGTTATTTTCATAGTAGCTGCTCCTGTTCAAGTTCATCAATAACGTCGGTTAATAGTGCTTTTAATTCACTGGGAACAGTTTCGCCAGCCATATCTTTGTCGTTATTAAAGGCTTGTTCGAGCAAATTAATTGGGTTGAGCATTTCCACAAAGCTTAAATCCTCAAATACCGTTTCTGAAGAATTACTCACTTGCTGATCGCGTACCCGTTCTATACCGCAAAAGTTAACTTGTTTGCCTTTTAGTGCTTGCTCAATTTGCTCACGAAAAGTGGTGTCAATATCACTGGATTTTAGCTTTACTCGTAAGTACGGGGCTATTTTATACTGTTGTGTATCGAGCGCTTTTATTTGCTCACACAGCTGAGCTAAAGGGACGCACTCCCCCTCTGGTAGAACAATCACTTCAGCGAGTCTAGGAATGTAAAGGGGGTTTACAGTAGTGCTTAGCGGTTGATCTTTTTGTCCGTTAAACTCTACTATATTTACCTGATGTGTATATTTTCTCTCTGAAAACGACATGGGAATTGGTGTGCCGCTATAGCGAATGTACTCACTTTTAGCCACTAACTGTGCTTTGTGTAAATGCCCTAGCGCTACGTAATTGGCATGCTTACCAAATACTGACGCTGAAATGGCCTCTTCACCGCCAATGACTAAGTTACGCTCAGAATCACCAGAAATATTTCCACCTTTGGCATGTAAGTGACCCATAACAATTAAAGGTGTACTTTCATTGGTAAGCGTTAACGCATGTTCAAATGCTAGTTGGTAAGCTTTAGCAACGCCTTGTGCGTAACTAGGGCCATTCTCGCTCTGACTAAGCGTACTTATATCGCTGGTTCGTAAAAACGGCATAGCGATTACTACAGCGTGTTTGTCGTTATTATTAATTGTTATTACCACGTCATTTGGATTGGCGGGATCAAACCGGCCTACAACATGGGTATCAAACTGGGCTAATAAGGGCTGAGCAGCCAAAATACGATTAGCAGAGTCATGATTGCCGGCAATTATGACCACGTGTAATTGTGGGCACTGTGCTTTGGCATTTTTTATAAATTGATAGAGTTGGTTTTCGGCGCTAGCACTGGGGGTGGCAGTATGATAAATATCGCCCGCAACAAGCAATAAATCGATTTGTTGGCTAACGAGGGTGGTTAATAACCAAGAGAAAAAAGCATGATGTTCATGACGGCGATCATGTTCATAAAATTGCTGACCTAAGTGCCAGTCTGAAGTGTGAAGAACTTTCATTTTGCGCTCTTAAAAAACCATAAGAGCGCCAATATACCCAAGGCAATTAAAGATGCAAGTATCGCTTTAGGTTAAAGTATACCAAGCAATAAAAATAACCGGCAAAGCAGCAAGCGCAATTGTTAAAGGCCACTTTAATGCTTTTGCTTTTTTGGCCTGTAATACTGCTAGTGCGTTTGTTTCATTACAAGCAGCCACTTTATCAATATACAGGTAGCCTGAGTTAATATACTGCTTACAATTTTGCACGTCTGCTGGTATTGCAATTAGTTTTTGCTGCTTTTTTAGGACATAAAAATCCATAAACTCACCACACTTAATACGACTAGTTAGAACAAAAAATATTTGAGAGAAAGACTAAAAAAGTACCCTCAAATTAAAAAAGTGGGCGATTCTAATTACAAACCATAGTAAAGATCAACCTAAAACTGCGTTTTTTAGTATTTTTAATGAAAATAGCTGTGTTTTTTCATTTTATCTCTACTTTTAGTGATACTCAGCCTATTTTGTAAACCCCCTTTACAGCTTAGTTTTTTATGTAAATTGCTAAACAATTTAGTTAAATGTTGTTGTGTAAAACCGTGTTTTTTATATTTACATAAAGGTGTGGAATATCACCCTATAAAAGTAGGGTTTTATCGCTATTTTATTGAAGCTTAGCTGTAAATTTGTCACAGTAGCGTCACTAAAATCGATCAGGATTAACAATGAAGAAAAATTTATTTACATTGAGTGCATTTGTATTGCCTTTGGCAATGGCGAGCTCTGTGATGGCCTCATCTGTTGAACAGACTAAAGGCAGTTATGTTGATAAGTTTCGTCAACTAGACGAAGCTTTGCCTACCCCTAATGTTTACCGCAGTGCCGCAGGTGCACCAGCAGAAAATTACTGGCAACAACGGGTTGATTACGATATTGATGTAAAGCTTGATGAGCAAAAGCGTCGTTTAACGGGGAGTCAAACAATTGAATATAAAAATAACTCACCGCATACGCTTAAATATTTATGGCTTCAACTTGACCAAAACATTTTTAAAAATGACTCGATAGCAGAAACCACGCAAACTTTTAAAAGTACCCTACAAAACGAGCCTGATGCTAAGCCTGCTAAATTAAGTTTAGGTGATTTACGTCGTCAGCAGTTTATGAACGACAATGAGCTAGGTTACACCATTAGCAATGTTAAAGATGAAGATGGTAAAGCGCTGCGTGTAACGGTTGTTGATACTCTAATGCGTATAGACTTAAACACGCCACTAAAGCCCGGTAAAGATGTTGAGTTTAGTATGGACTTCGCGTTTAACCTCGTTGAAGAAGATGCGGTAGGTGCACGTGCAGGTTATGAGCACTTTGAAGAAGACGGTAACGATATTTTCTTAGTGGCACAGTGGTTCCCTCGTTTAGCTGCGTATACTGATTACGAAGCATGGACCAACAAGCCATTTTTAGGCAGTGGTGAATTCACCTTAGAATTTGGCGACTACGACGTTGAAATTACGGTTCCTGCAGATCATATTGTATCGGCAACCGGTAAGCTTGATAACCCAAGCTCTGTTTTAACTAGTACTCAGCGCAAGCGTTTAAAAAAAGCTGAAACAGCAATACGTCCTGTATTTGTAGTTACTGAAGAAGAAGCGCTCGAAAACGAAAAAGCCGGTACAGACAAAACAAAAACGTGGCACTTTAAAGCTGAAAATGTTCGTGATTTTGCATGGGCGTCGTCACGTAAATTTATGTGGGATGCTAAAGGTTACCAACAAGGGGGGAATGAGCAACCATTGGTTATGGCGATGTCGTTTTTCCCTAAAGAAGGTGGCGATTTATGGAAGAAATATTCAACGGAATCTGTGGTGCATACCATGGAAGTGTATTCAAAATATTCATTTGATTACCCATACCCAACTGCACAGTCAGTTAATGGCCCAGTAGGGGGTATGGAATACCCAATGATCACCTTTAATGGTCCACGTACAGATTTACAAGACGATGGCACACGTACTTATTCTCAAGCAGAAAAGCGCTTTTTAATCGGGGTTGTTATCCACGAAGTGGGGCATATTTATTTCCCTATGATTGTAAACTCAGATGAGCGTCAGTGGACCTGGATGGATGAAGGTTTAAATAGCTTTTTAGATGGTGTTGCTGGACGTGAATGGGATCCGACCATTCCTTGGGGTGTTGAGCCACGTGATATTGTGGCGTACATGAAGTCTGAAACTCAAGTGCCTATTATGACGCAATCAGACAGTGTGCTTCGTTTAGGGCCTAATGCCTATACTAAACCAGCTGCTGCATTAAATATTTTACGTGAAGTTATTCTTGGTCGTGAATTATTTGATTTTGCGTTTAAAGAGTATGCTCAGCGCTGGAAATATAAGCGTCCTACTCCGGCTGATTTTTTCCGTACTATGGAAGAAGCGTCAGGTGTTGATTTAGATTGGTTCTGGCGTGGTTGGTTTTACACTACAGACCATGTTGATATCTCGCTTGATAAAGTATATCAATTACGGTTAGACACCAAAAACCCTGATATCGACTTTAAGCGTTTACGTGATATTGAAGCGAATAAGCCAAGTTCATTATTTGTTGAGCGTAATCGCGCTGAAGGTAAAAAAACCTGGGTTGAGAAAAACCCAGATGTAACCGATTTTTATGACGAAAACGATCGCTTTACGGTTACCAATAAAGAACGTAATTCGTACAACAAATTTTTAAAAGGTTTAAAACCGTGGGAGCGTAAAACACTCGATCGCGCACTAGAAGAAGACAAAAACTACTATGTTATGGAGTTTTCAAATTTAGGCGGCCTTGTGATGCCGATTCTTTTAGAGCTAACTTATGAAGATGGCACTAAAGAAGAGCGTTACATTCCCGCAGAAATTTGGCGTCGTAACCACAAAAACGTACAAAAACTGATTATTACCGACAAAAACAAACCGCTGACATCAGTAACGGTCGATCCAGGCTGGGAAACGGCGGATGTGAATGTAGAAAATAATCACTACCCTCGTCGTATTATTCCTTCACGTATTGAAGTGTACAAACGTGAAAAGAGTAAGGCAAAAGTAAGCCGCGATATCATGCAAGATATTAAAACTGAGCTGAAAAAAGACGAGCCAAAAGACGAAAAAAATAACGACGAGGATCAATAATAATGCGCTTTTTGCTTATTATTGTTTGCTTTTTAATTGCTGCGCCGAGTATGGCGCATCAATTAAAATCATCTGTTACAACGATGTTATTTAATCAGCGCACGCACAATATTGAATTGATGCATCGTTTTTACTTACATGACACAGAGCATGCTGTTGGCAGTTTATTTAAAGGCAAGGTGGATATTATTGATAACAAGCGTGACCAAAAACGCTTTGCTAAATATGTTGAGTCTCATGTTGCTTTGCAAACCTTAGAGGGTGAACCACTTACGCTTAATTATGTAGGTGCACAAGTGGATGGTAAGTTCTTTTGGGTATACCAAGAAGCCACGATCCCCGATGAGATTGAAGGCATTAGAATGAGTAATGGCGCACTGCGCGATTTATGGCCTGCGCAAGTCAATATGGTAAATGTTGAGGGGCGAGGAAAAGTAAAAACGTTAAACTTTAGTCAAGACGATACATGGCTTGAAGCACGATTTGAAACTAACTAACCCACTGCGCATCTTTTCTTAGGTGCGCATTTTTATACTGTTAGGTTAGCTGATCGCGTTAACTTACTTCATCGTAAAACCAACATAACAGAATCATACAAACCGAACTAATGTGTATCAAATGAGCTATACTGAGAGCGTAATGGATTAAGTTTTTTGTAATTGTCAATTGATATACATTTTTAATGTAAAGCAAATCCGCAAACTAGTTAGCACAAGGAATGAAATGAAAACGCAAATTGAGGCAATCAAAGGTGTTATTTTTGATTTAGACGGAACCTTAGTATCATCAGAATTAAACTTTTCATTAATTAAGGCACAAGTAGGTTGCCCAGCAGATCAAGACCTACTCGAGTATATAGAACAATTACCCTCGCCCTACATGCGTGAAGAAGCAATGAATATAGTGCATCAGCATGAGCTACTTGACGCACAAAACGCGAGTTTTTTACCTGGTGTTGTTGAAGCTGTCAATGCTCTGCAAGCAAAGAATATCCCCATGGCTATTGTAACGCGTAATTTTGATAAAGCGGCTTCATTGAAACTTCAGCATAATCCGTTGCCAATCGAAACGGTACTCACCCGAACCGACGCTCCTGCTAAACCCGATCCAAGTGCCTTACTAACGATTGCAAGCCAATGGGCAATGCCAGTTGATAATGTTATTTACGTTGGTGATTATTTATATGACATACAAGCGGCCCATAATGCAAAAATGCGAGCCTGTTTATATGCCCCCGATTTAACCCCCGCGTATGCTGAGCAAGCCGACTTTGTTATTCATGGGTTTGATGAATTAGTGTCGTTAGTTGAAAGTTACGCTGAAAAAGTGGAATTATGTTAAATTGCACTGTATTTCATTTCGCTAATAGCATAACGGGTATTATTTAAATTAATACCCCGCTGCTTTTGCGCAGCATAACATGTTGAACCACTAGCCCAATACGCTTTGAATTGGTAAAATATCAAAAACAGAACGTATTCAATAGAGGCACAAGATGGGCAGAGCATTTGAAGTCCGCAAAAGTTCGATGGCTAAAACCGCCAACGCAAAAACTAAAGTAAATTCAAAGTATGGTAAAGAAATTTACGTTGCAGCCAAAAGTGGTGAACCCGACCCAGATGTAAATCAAACATTGCGCCGCTTAATTGAAAAAGCCAAAAAAGACCAAGTTCCTGCGCACGTAATCGAAAAAGCAATTGAAAAAGCAGCCGGCGGGGCAGGGGAAGATTACTCAACTGCACGGTACGAAGGCTACGGCCCGGGTAATTGCATGGTGATTGTTGACTGTTTAACCGATAACCCTAATCGTACTATTAAAGACGTGCGCTTACCGTTTACTAAAACAGATTCAAAAATCGGCACACCTGGGTGTGTAGCACATATGTTTGATCACCTTGCTGTTTTGGGGTTTGCAGGTGACGACGATGAAGTCGTGTTAGAAGCGCTGATGATGGCTGACGTTGATGTGACTGATGTAGAAGCCGAAGATGGCAAGGTGTCGGTATTTGCACCGCATACTGAGTACTTTAAAGCTAAAACGGCATTAGAAGAAGCATTTGAAGGCATTAACTTTGAAGTTGATGAAATTACCTTCGTTCCACAAGTACATGTTGAAATTACTGATGAAGAAGTGATTGCCAACTTTGATAAATTTATCAATATGCTTGAAGATTGCGATGACGTACAAAATGTTTATCACAACGCGACTATTAAGAATTAATTCGTAATGATTTAAAAACTAGTGAATAGTGATTATTCACACCCGTTATAAAAAATCAGCTTAGGGTCTGTTGACCTTTGCGGATTAAAATTTGTTCAAACTAGGGGCGGTTTAATCGCGGCGCGAGGTTTGTAACCTGGTGGACTAAGTCAAAACCGAGCAACAAAGAGTAAATCGCCCCTAGGCAGAACCCGAAGGGCAGCGCCTGTTTGGCATTGATGCTGCGTTATCACCTATTTATGGGGAATAACCACACCACATAGGCTCTGCCTTGCCTAAATACCAAACAGGCTGCTGCAAATTTAACCTTGAAAGGTCAACAGACCCTATTAAAGCTGATTTTTTTGTTTTTAGGTTAAGTTTTAAGTTAGTGCTGTGCTTTATATTTTAAGCGGTAGCTATGCAGTAGTGGCTCAGTGTAACCGCTAGGTTGGCTAACACCTTCAAATACTAGTGCCGAAGCCGCTTGGTAGGCAATGCTGTTAGCTAATGTTTGCTCATTAGTAGCCATGGGGGTGTAAAGGCTGTCATGTTCATTTTGGCCATCAACAACCTTAGCCATTTTTGCCATCACTTTTTGTACTTGCTCTTTACTGCACACGCCATGATGCAGCCAGTTGGCGATATGCTGGCTTGAAATACGTAAGGTCGCTCTATCTTCCATTAAGCCAATATGGTTAATGTCAGGCACTTTAGAACAGCCTATTCCTTGGTCAATCCAGCGTACTACGTAACCTAAAATACCTTGCGCGTTATTTTCAAGCTCACTTTGAATATCTTCTTTTGATAGCGTTTCTGGGTTTGTCATTAGCGGTGGTGTTAGTAAGCTTTCTAGGCTTGCTATTTGGCGCGTGGCAATGCTTTGCTGCAGGCTAAATACATCCACATCATGGTAATGCATTGCGTGTAATGTAGCGGCTGTAGGAGAGGGCACCCAAGCCGTATTTGCACCTGATTGAGGGTGGGCAACTTTTTGCTCCATCATCATCGCCATTTTATCGGGCATTGCCCACATACCTTTACCAATTTGTGCTTTGTGGCTTAAGCCACAGGCTAGGCCAATATCAACATTACGATCTTCATAAGCGCTGATCCAAGGCTGTGCTTTAATAGCGGCTTTAGGCAGTATCACACCTGCTTGCATAGAGGTGTGTATTTCATCACCGGTGCGGTCTAAAAAGCCGGTGTTAATAAATACAACACGCTCTTTAGCAGCATGAATACAGGCTTTTAAGTTAGCAGATGTACGACGCTCCTCGTCCATAATACCCATTTTTAGGGTGTTTTTAGGCAAGCTCAGCGCCTCTTCAACCATGCCAAATAAAGTGTTAGCAAATGCTACTTCATCAGGGCCATGCATTTTTGGCTTTACAATATTAATACTTTGCGCGGTTGAGTTTTGAATGGCATTTTTAGTGTTTAAATCGTGCAGTGCGGCTGTTGCGGTGAACATGGCATCCATAATTCCTTCAAACACATCATTACCACTTACATCGGTAATAGCAGGGTTTGTCATTAAATGCCCAACGTTACGGACAAACATCATACTGCGCCCTTTTAGGGTCAGTTTTTGGCCATCAAGGCCTGTATATTGGCGATCGGCTTGTAACGTACGGTCGACCATTTTGTCGCCTTTTCTAAACGTTTCAACCAAGTTGCCCTGCATTAGGCCCAACCAGTTTTTGTAAACTTGCACTTTATCTTCGGCATCAACTGCGGCAACTGAGTCTTCACAGTCCATAATGGTGGTCAGCGCTGCTTCAAGTACCACATCTTTTAGCCCAGCTTTATCAGCTTGGCCAATAGGGTGATGGTGGTCTATTTGCAGCTCAACATGTAATCCATTGTTTTTAAGTAAAATAACACTTGGGTTTTGTGCCTCACCTTGATAGCCAACGAGTTGTTCAGGGTTTTTAAGTGTAGTGTGCGAACTGTCGCGTAATGTAATTGCAAGTGCGCCATCCACGATTGAATAATTAGTACTTTCGATGTGCGAGCCATTTTCAAGGGGTAGCGCCTTATCTAAAAATTGTCTGGCGTAGGCCATTACTTTAAAGCCGCGCACTGGGTTGTATTGACTCCCTTTCTCTGCACCATCTTCCTCACTGAGTACGTCTGTACCGTATAGTGCATCGTATAGTGAACCCCAGCGTGCATTGGCAGCATTTAAAGCAAAGCGGGCATTACTAACTGGAACTACTAACTGTGGCCCTGCAGTCAACGCTATTTCTGGCTCTACATTTTGGGTTTCAATATTAAAGTTTTCAGGTTCATCAACTAAATAACCAATGTCTTTTAAAAAGGCTTGGTACTGGGCTTGATCAACGTTTTTATTAGCAACATGGTAGTCATTAATCTGCTTTTGTAATTGTTCACGTTTAGCGAGTAGTGACTTGTTCAGCGGAGTAAGTGTTTGCACTATGTGGGCAAAGCTTTTCCAAAACTGGTGTTCGTCTAGATGAGTACCTGGTAATAGTTGTTTTTTAACAAATTCAGCTAGTTGCTTATCAACGCTGAGTCCAGAGTGGGTGAGAGTGTGGCTCATAATTAAAATCCTTAAACGGTCCGACAGAGTGCACTTTTTATGTGCGTACACTTACCATATCGCAAAAAAGTCGCTTTGAGTGCTTTTTGGCCATTCACTATATGTATAGCCGTAATAACAACTATAAATTTACTAAATCTAAAAAATAAGCCTAATGTTTAATTAAGCGCTACAGAGCTAACGCAATGTAGTCACTCTCTCAACAATAAATATTAATACCCGTTCGAAGGACTTTATTATGACAACATATCAAGGCGAAACAGATACACTGGCAACACTATGCCAATCACAAGGCATTGCATGGAAAACTATTAATCCTGAATACGCAACTCGCATGCGTTTACAAAATCGTTTTCGCTCTGGTGTTGATATTGCACAATTTACTGCTGACATTATGCGTGAAGACATGGCTGCATACGACAAAGACACAAGCCAGTACACACAGTCTTTAGGTTGTTGGCATGGTTTTACTGCGCAACAAATGATGATGGCAATCAAACGTCACCAAAAAACAACTAAACGCAGTTACGTATATCTAAGCGGTTGGATGGTTGCAGCGCTTCGCTCTGAGTTTGGCCCACTTCCAGATCAAAGCATGCACGAAAAAACATCAGTACCAGCACTTATCGAAGAAATCTACACCTTCTTAAAGCAAGCTGATGCACGTGAACTTGACCATTTATTTAACGAGCTAGACGATGCAAAAGCAAACGGCGGCGACGTTCAAGCCGTGCTTAATAAAATTGATAACTTTGAAACGCACGTTGTACCAATCATTGCTGATATTGATGCAGGTTTTGGTAACGAAGAAGCGACTTATCTACTTGCTAAAAAGATGATTGAAGCCGGTGCTTGTGCTATTCAAATCGAAAACCAAGTATCAGATGCTAAGCAATGTGGTCACCAAGCAGGTAAAGTTACCGTTCCTCATGAAGACTTTTTAGCTAAAATTAACGCAGTACGTTACGCGTTTCTAGAGCTAGGTATTGATAACGGTATTATCGTTGCGCGTACCGATTCTCTAGGTGCAAGCCTAACGCAAAAAGTACCGGTTTCACAAAAACCAGGTGACTTAGCAAGCCAATACAATGCATTTTTAGAAACAACACCGGTAAACAGCGTTGAAGATTTAAATGAAGGCGAAACGGCAATGAAGCTTAATGGCCAACTTTGTAAACCTACACGCCTAGATAACGGTTTATATCAGTTCCGCGAAGGCACTGAGAAAGACCGCGTAGTACTAGATTGTGTAACTAGCTTACAGTCAGGCGCTGATTTACTGTGGATTGAAACAGAAAAACCACACGTAAAACAAATTGCAGAGCTGGTAAATCGCGTTAAAGAACAAGTTCCAGATGCTAAATTAGTATACAACAACTCACCGTCGTTCAACTGGACGCTTAAGTTCCGTGAGCAAGTATACCAAGAGTGGCAAGAAGCAGGTCGTGACCTTAGCGCTTACCCAAGTATTGATGACAATAAAGCGCTTATGGCTCCAGAAATGGATGCAACAGAGCTTGCAGCAGCCGCTGACTTATTAGTACAAAACTTCCAACGCGATGGCGCACGTGAAGCAGGTATTTTCCATCATCTAATCACATTGCCAACGTACCATACAGCGGCACTAAGCACAGATATTCTATCTGAAGGTTACTTCGGTGACTTAGGTATGCTGGCTTATGTACGTGACGTACAACGTCAAGAAATCCGTCGTGAGCAAGCGTCAGTTAAGCATCAAGACCTTGCAGGCTCTAACATTGGCGATACACACAAAGAGTACTTCTCTGGTGAGAATGCACTTAAAGCCGGTGGTGAAGCTAACACCATGAACCAATTCTAATTCTACTAGATAGTGTTACTTAAGGGCCGCAAGGCCCTTTTTTTATGCCTGCATAAAAGCAAAATTTAATAGATCAGTATTTTACTAGCTATTTGGCTAGTGAGAGTTTTCACTGCAGTGCAGCTTAAAAGTATAAATAATTTTAAAGGATGTTTATGCTCGGCTGGGTGGGCTTTATGTTGATTACGCTTTAACACGGGTAAGCACAATAAATTAACCGTTTTTTGCCGTATATAGATCAGAGTTTAACTAGGGTCTGTTGACCTTTCAAGGTTAAATTTGCAGCAGTCTGTTTGGCATTTAGGCAAGGCAGCGCCTATGTGGTGTGGTTGTTCCCCATAAATAGGCGATAACGCAGCATCAATGCCAAACAGGCGTTGCCCAAAGGGGTTTGCCTAGGGGCGATTTACTCTTTGTTGCCTACATGGATGTAGGTAAGGGGCGTGAGCAGGACGCGGAAGCTTTGCTCGGTTTTTACTTAGCCCACTAGGTTACAAACCTCGCGCCGCGATTAAACCGCCCCTAGTTTGAACAAATTTTAATCCGCAAAGGTCAACAGACCCTAAGCTACTAAAAGCAGATCACGATTTAACTAGCTAGTTTAAAAGCAGATCAGGTTTTAACTAACCATGATAAAAATAGCCATTCTCTTCATCATTAAAGGTAGATTTGCCTTTCTAATCCTCAATTTGAGCATCTAAACGCTTAATTTAAAGGTTTTTAACTGGGGTTTAGAAAGTAATAAACCGATTTTTTACTAACTGTCGCACCTTATAAAACATTTTTTTACTAACTGAGGGCTTATAAACAGTGACTCAAACCGAATTTTTACTAACTCAAAGGGGCTGAGTTAGTATAAACCGAATTTTTACCAACTCAGTTTGAAGCTAAGTCCGATATTTAGCTAAAGTATGTAAGGGATTACTCACATTATTGCTGTAAAGGGGGTTTACACTTGTGAGCTGCGAGCAACGAGCTTGTATAGCTCGTCACTCATAACTCTACGTTTTATTTCGAATGCTTATCAAACCACCACTGAATGTAAGCCACTTTAGTCATTAAATTTGATGGACGGGCAGTTATACCATGTGAAGCGTTTGGAATGCGCACCATCGCGGTATCAACCCCCTGTAATTTTAAGGCTTGATAAAACTGCTCTGTTTCTGAAATTGGCGTACGATAGTCTGCTTCACCAGTCAGAAGCATGGTTGGGGTTTTAACATTGCCAACATAACTGATTGGTGAGCGCTTCATGTAATGCTCAATATGGTCCCAAGGTTTACCTGGAAACCAATAATCGGCAAAAAACGGATAGAAGTCAGCAGTTAGTACAAAGCTGATCCAATTAATCACAGGCTTAGCAACAACAGCAGCAGCAAAGCGATCCGTATGGCCTACAATCCACGCGGTTAATACACCGCCGCCAGAGCCACCGGTAACGAATAATTTAGACTTATCAATAAAACCTTTATCAATTAGCGCGTCAACACCTGTCATTAAATCATCGTAATCATTGCTTGGATAATTATGGTGAATGGTTTGTGCAAACTCTTTACCGTACGAGTCACTGCCTCGCGGATTCATGTATAAAACGACATTTCCTTTAGCGGCAAATAGTTGCACTTCGGCACTAAAGTGAGGGCCATAGTTAGCAACAGGGCCACCGTGAATTTCAAGCACCAGTGGGTATTTTTTTGATTTATCAAAACCCGGCGGATAAGCAACCCAGCCTTGTATTGGTAACTCATCATGGCTTGATTTTAACCATAACTCTTCAACCTTGGCGAGCTGTTTAGTTTGTAGTGCATCTGAGTTTAAATCGGTTAAACGCTTTACTGTACCTCTCTTTATTGTAGCTACATCAGCAGGGCGCTGGGTATCAGCCAGTGTAAACGCAATGTCACCATTTTCACTAATATCAAAATCACCACCAGAATAAGGGCGGCCAAACGCCACGCTACCTATTTGTTCGGTAATCACCTTACGTTTACCACTTCGAGGTTGATAAGCGAGTGCGGTTTGGCCTTCATCGGCATAGCTAAAATAGAGGCCTTTTGAATTTGCGCTCCATTGAATTTGGCCAACGCTGCGATCGAAATCGCTAGTCAGACTTTGGGTATCACCGGTTTTTAAATCACGAATATAAAGCTGAGTATTTTCATAGTTAGTGCGCTTGTCATCGTAGCCAGTATAAGCAAGGTACTGACCGTTAGGTGAGACCTGAGGTTGTTGATCTGGTCCATTACGGTCGGTCAGTGCGATGATCTCTAACGTGTTTAAATTAAGCTGGTACACTTCACTATTGGTTGGCTTGAGTGCATTTTCAGCGTGTCTATTGGCTGAGAAATAAAGTAATTCGCCGTTTTTACTAAAGCTTACACCGCCATTATAATCAAAGTTATCGTTAGTGAGTTGTTGTGCATTGCCGCCATTCGCATTAAGAGTAAATAGCTGATTAAATCCTTTTTGACTATAGCCTCTGCCATCTGCACGGTAGTAAACATCGTCAATAAATTTAGCAGGGTCTGCCCAGCTAGCGCCTTTAGGTTTACCTGGTAAACTGACAGGTGGTGAGCTTATTTCAGGAACAAACATACTAAACACCAGTTGTTTAGAATTAGGTGACCAGGTGATTGAGCGAGGTGCATTAGTAAGATTACTAATTTTTGCCACAGCACCCGTTTTAAGCCACTTCATGTATATTTGATTACTGCCATCTCTGTTAGAGATAAACGCAAGGCGCTGTCCATCGGGTGACAACACAGGCGAGTAGTCCATAAATACACCTGATGTTAAGGGCTGTAGTTGTTCTGTTTTGTAATCAACAGACCAAATATTACCGACTTTGCGATCGGTTTTAATATCCATGCGGTTACGAACGAAATACACTGTTTTACCGTCTTCGGTGATGTCTATTTGGTTGGCATATTCTAAGTTGAATATATCTTGAAGTTGCAATGTATCGGTATTGGCAACGGCCAAGTTGCTGCTACCTAGTATAAGGCTCATAGCTAAAAGCGTTTTCATTGTTTATCCCTGTTTTAAATCACTAATCTATTTATAGGGTAGTGGAGGGATAATTTATAGTCAGATGCGACGAAGCTCGCATTTAAAACTACCAATGAATGCAGGTGGTAAAAGAAAGCAAAAGCTGTAAAGGGGGTTTACAGCTTAATCTGTGTACGGCTTTAGTTATTGGTTGAACAAAGCGCTTTTATCTCTTCAATAATTGCAATGCCTTGGGGATTATCGCCATGCACACAAATGCTGTCAGCAACCAGTTTCAACGATTTTCCAGATTGAGTAGTCACACTGTTACTGGCTAAAAGCTGCTTAACCTGAGCTAATAATGCGTCTTTGTTATGCACACTGCCGGCTATATTTCGTGATACTAAGTGCCCTTGGTCAGTGTACTGCCTGTCTGCGAACGCTTCTAATATCAGTGTGAGCCCAAGGTGGCGAGCCATTGTTTGATGTAGCTTGGCATCGGCTGTGGCGAGTATCATTAACTTTAAGTTTGCAGGGTAACTGGCAACTGCACCCATAACAGTGGTGAGTAGTTGCTGGTTTGTCATCATGTCGTTATATAACGCACCATGGGGTTTTACATAGCTAAGGGTTAGCCCTTGTACTTTTGCCATGCCATCAAGGGCGGCTATTTGATAGTGCAAACATTGAGTGAGCTCAGCCACGCTCATGCTCATTGAACGCCTACCAAATCCTTGTTTATCGGGGTAGCTTGGGTGAGCGCCAATCATAACATTATGTTGTTTAGCCAGCTTTAGGGTATGCGCGATTACACTCGAATCACCTGCATGAAAGCCACAAGCAATATTTGCCATATCAATATGGGGCATAACACCGTTATCAAGGCCTATTTGCCATGCGCCAAAGCTCTCGCCTAAATCACAATTAAGTTTCATATTAATGGCTCTTCGATTGTTTAATTGTTACCGGTAATTGGCCTTTGGCTGGAGCTTGGCCTAATAATACTTTCGCCAGTGCAGTAAAGGCAGGCCCAGACACCAGCTCGTTTTTATCCACATCAATATTATAAGCATAGGAAGCAAGCACTGCATCAGCATAGTGACCAAATTGCGCAATGTCATACGGTGCTCGCAAACTAATAAATACCGTTGGAGTGTTTTTTTGTTTAGCCATTTTTAGTAATGATTCAAGCGCTTTGGGTTGCTCTGCGTTATTTAAGGCAAAGTTTGGGTTATCGGCTAAATCATCCATACCGCCAATTTCCACGGCACTTTGGTTCGGCGTTGCATTGCCAGCAATAACAATACTTGCTTGGTTTATGTTGCCCTGCGCTTCATCTGGGTCAAAGCCCTGTAAGCTGCTGCAACTAAAACTGAGTGGTTGTGAACTTAACGCACTAATTGCTTGTTGCATTGCCATGCACTTGCGGGTGTCAGGCATAATAATATGAATATGCTTATCAGCGCCAAGTTTAAGCGGCAAGGTATTATTGTTATTTTTTATTTGGGTAATTGCCGCTAATGCCAGAGATGCTTCTAATTCACGATGTGCTTTATTACCAATAATGTGTTTGGCATTTGCCAATGCATTAATGGGGTTAGGTAAAGCGTTTAATTTAAATTGATGTTTAAGTGAGGTAATTCGCTGCGTCGAATGGGCAATTTCGTCTGCGTCTAGTTGCTCTGTTTTGACAGCACTGACTAAAGAGTCAATGAGCGCATCGAGTTTATTTATATCCTCAGGCGTTCTAATTTCTATTGGCATTAGCGCAATATCAACTCCAGCTGCAAAAGTGTTTACAACTGCTTGTGTAGGGCTGAAAAAATGGCTAATACCAGCCATATCCAGTGCATCGGTTACCACTACGCCTTGATAGTTCAGTTCATCGCGAAGGATATCGGTCATGATTTTACGCGACATGGTCGCGGGTTTAATCATTTGCTTACCGTCTACATTGGTTAATGTACTGCTATCAAGCTCAGGGTATTGAATATGCGCGGTCATTATCATCCCAGGACTATGCTGCTCAATAATCTGTTTAAACGGCGCTAAATCTTGAGCGTAAATGACTTCTTTTGAATGCATCACTTTAGGTAAGCCTGTATGGCTATCTACATTGGTATCGCCATGTCCTGGAAAGTGTTTTATAGCGCTAATTATACCGTTTTTTTCAAACTCAATAACTTGTGCTGCACCCATTGCCGCAACTTCATCAGGGCTTTCACTAAAAGAGCGTACATTAATAACTGGATTGTCAGGGTTCATATTTACATCAACCGTTGGCGCATAATTTACATTAATGCCAAGCACTGAGAGTTCAGTGGCCAGTATATTTGCCGTTTGGGTTGCGAAATAAGTACCGTGCTCAGGGTAAGTTGCGCCAATTGACATATTACCGGTAAATGAGGTGGCCACATCGCGAGGTAAACGAGCTACGCGTCCGCCTTCTTGGTCAATAGAAATAAACAGTGGTAGGCCTGACTTAGATTTAGATGCAGCTTGTTGTAGCTGCTGATTAAGGTTAATAATTTGTTCTATGTTTTGGGTGTTTTCAGAAAATAAAATCACCCCGCCAATATCATAACGGCTAATTGCTTTTGCTAATTCATCGGGCAATTCAGTTAATGGCGTTCTGCAGCGTTGGCTACTGCCTTGCTGACAAAAATAGCGTAAATCGAGCATAAGCTTTTGCCCTAGTTGCTGCTTAAGTGACAGCGCAGAATCGGCAAAAGAAGATTTTATTGGCATGAAACATCCGATTAAAAAAAGAGAAGACGATAACAAGTACTTATTTAGCAACACACACCTCAAGGCTAAATAAAAATAAAGTGCATGCAGCTTAACTATTATTGAGCTTAACTGCAAAACCCAGCAAATATAAATCGTATGATTTAATCATCCTTAAAATCACAAAAATTAGGTCACTTAGTTCTATTTATGTATTATATTAATGATGTATGCAGTGCATAGCAGTCGTTTTTATTTGCTTAGGATGATATTAAGTTGCGTTTTCGATTACCATTTACTTTTAAACTTAGGCAATTAATTCTTTTGTTAGCTATGCCCGCTGCAGCTGCTATTTTGTTTAGTGGTTTATATATTAGTTATCAAGTCCAAAAAGAACGGGTAATAGAAGATACCCTGCAAAGTAATCATGTATTTGCCAGTAAGTTAGCCTCAGCAACTGAGCACTTTTTAACAGCAGCAATGCAGCAACTTGAGTTTTCAGCCAGTATTATTGCTGAAGATATTACCAACACTGAGTTACTCCAAGCTGAAACCGACCGGCTTTTAAATCAGACGCATAGCTTTAATTCGGTGGCAATTAACATGCAAGGTGTTGTTAAAGCAGCCTCACCTGTGTCTTTAAATATTATTAATAAAACGGTTAATTCAGTCCATTCTAAGCAGGCTCTTAAATCGCAGCAGCCGCAGGTTAGTCTGCCTTATATTTCGCTGGCTAATAATTTAATTATTGTTGTCTCCTATCCTCTGTTTGATCTGGCAGGGAATTATTATGGTTATATTGGCGGTAGCTTCTATTTAGAGCAGCAGAGTATTTTAAATGCTTTGTTAAAACAACATAGTTACGATGGCGGGGCGTACTTTTATGTGGTCGCTGATAATAAAACCTTACTTTATCACCCTGATTCTAAGCGCATTGGCAAGCAAGTATTTAATAACCCAGTTATAGAGCGAGTTTTGCAAGGTGAAGATGGATTCACTCGAGTTATAAATAGCCAAGGAGTGGCTATGCTGGCCGGGTTTTCCCACGTAGGACTTGCTAATTGGGGGATTGTTGCCCAGCGAAGTGAAGCGGCAACCCTTGCTACGCTTGATACTTTTCAAGGGCAGGTGCTTAAGCGAATGTTGCCCATAGTAATCATTACTTTTTTATTAATTGCTATGCTAGCTCACTATATTGCTAAGCCATTAAGACTGTTAGCCGATAGCGCTAATTTATCGACCGATAAGAAAAACGTAGATCATCTTAAAAGTATTAAGTCTTGGTACTTCGAAAGTAACCAGCTTAAACACGCGATGTTAGAAGGGATTCATGTTTTGCAATCGCAAATGGGACAATTACGTCAAGATGCACTTACCGATCCGCTAACCGGCGCGCATAACCGGCGGGGTTTAAACATATTGCTTGAAAATTTAATGGATAAGCAGATCCCGTTTGCAGTGCTTGAAATTGATATCGACTTCTTTAAACAGGTTAATGATACATTTGGCCATGATACGGGTGATGAAGTACTAAAAACCCTTACTCGTATTATACAATCGTTATCGCGCAAGCATGATATTGTGTCACGCACTGGTGGAGAAGAGTTTTTACTGGTATTACCTAACGAAAATAATGATAGTGCGTTTGTTATCGCTGAGCGTTTACGTAACCAAGTAGCCACCACATCAATGGCAAAAGTAGGCTATATAAATGTATCTATTGGTATCGCTACTTGGCCACAGCATAGCGATGATATCGATCAAGTATATAAATGCGCTGACAAAGCGCTCTATCACGCGAAGGAAACGGGCCGTAATAAAACCGTGATAGCCAATTTTTAAAAAATTAACTTACCTTAAGTTTTATTTAAGTTTCGCCTATTAAATTCTACCTATAGATTTAATACAGGCGATGCTTTTATGCAACTAGCTCAACAACAGCCATCATTAGCACTTTTTCAGCCGTTCACACAGTTTGTGAGCGCAAGAGAATGTGATGAACACCGTCAACGCCTTGAAGATACAGTAAAACAAGGCTTTTTAGCTGCGTATAATGCAAGCCTAACCTCATTTATGCCATTACTCTGTCAGTACAAAACTGTGCAAGGGCATTGCACATTAGGGCTCAGAAACGCCACTTCCCCTTTATTCCTTGAACAATATTTAGCTGCGGCTATTGAACAATTTTTACCACCAAGCACACCGCGAAATAAGGTGTTTGAGCTAGGTAACCTTTGTTCAACACATCGTAAAGCCACGTTATCGCATTTTATTATTGTAAATGAAGCTTTAAGGGCTATTGGTGCTACGCATTTAGCTTTTTGTGCCACCAAACATGTACGCACTTTATTGCGTTTATTAGGGGTAACGTGTAATGAAATTGCATTGGCTAACAGCAGTGTTGTTGAGCAACCAAAAAGCTGGGGAAGTTACTACGCGAACCAGCCTACAGTATGCATTGTTAATTTAGAACAAGCACATTTACAGGTGCTTAATACGCCTATGCTACGTGACATTAAACAACAAAATGCAAATGCAATTACCGCATTAATTAATGCGTTGGTGACTATATGAGCATGTTAAATAGCTTGAATGACTTAGCTACTCAGTCAATGGTTGTCGCGCATTTTGCGAATCAAACACAGCAGTTAACAGGTACTGAAGTGCTTCAAGAAATTAATAAAGTAGCGGAAATTTTTGCAAACTCAGATGCTAACGCAATTGCATTTCAACTTGATAATACTCCCGCTTGGTTGGTGCTCGATGCTGCGACAAATGTTGCTAATAAAGTAGCAATACCAATTGCCCATTTTTTTAGTCAACAACAAACGCAATATGTACTGGCACAGTGTGGCGCACAGCTGTTTATAAGTGATATGCCAAGGCTTTCTTTGGGGGCCCATACATTGTCTATTACTTTGTTTGAACATTACACCTTGTATATTTATCAGCTCAAGCTTAATGAACCGATTAATTACTTTGAGGGCACTCAAAAAATCACATTTACTTCCGGTTCTACTGGCGAGCCAAAAGGGGTGTGCTTATCAACACAAAGCCAGATGCAGGTGGCTCAGTCATTATGTGAGCAAATAAATATAAGTAAACCAACTCACTTATGTTTACTGCCACTACCTGTATTGCTTGAAAATATTGCAGGTATTTATGCGCCTTTGTTAAGTGGCGGTTGTGTACATTTAATGCCATTAAACGAATTAGGTTTTGTTGGCTCAGGGTTAAAAAACCCTAACAAACTCATTAGCGCAATCGATAGTGTAAAACCTAACACCCTTATTTTAGTGCCTGAGTTATTAACGTGTTTAGTTGCCTTTGCAAAACAAGGCTGGCAGCCACCAAAGTCACTTAAGTTTATTGCTGTTGGCGGAGCACGGGTTAGTGAATCTTTAATTTTAACTGCACGAGAATATAACCTACCGGTTTATCAAGGTTATGGTCTGTCTGAGGCTGCTTCAGTAGTGAGTTTAAACACCCCCAACTATGACGATATAAATAGTGCTGGTGAAGTGCTAGGGCACGTTGAAACGAAAGTTGAAAATGGTGAGTTATTTATTAAAGGAGCGTTATTTTTAGGGTATTTAAATCAAGCGCCGCATAACCCAAATATTTGGTACGCCACTGGCGACTTAGTATCTAAGCGTAATAATAAGCTGTACATAAAAGGGCGAGTAAAAAATCTGATCATCACCAGTATGGGGCGTAATGTTAGCGCCGAATGGCCTGAATCATTAATTTTAAGCCAAAGTGCTATACAGCAAGCGGTGGTGTTTGGTGAAAGCCAGCCATTTTTAAGCGCGCTTATTTATGCGGCTCCCGGATTTAGTGATGAGCAATTAAAAGCACATTTAAAAACAGTAAACCAGCAACTTCCTGACTACGCACAGATTAAAAAGTGGCATCGTTTGGCCCAACCTTTAAGCGAGCAGCAAGGATTATTAACCGCTAATAATCGCCCTAAACGAGCGGCAATTAGCCAGCACTACAGCCCTATTTTTGAACAATTTTACCGACTTGGAGAAGTGATCCATGAGTGATTTTTTTAATACATTAAAAGCACAAACTCAAAACGAGCGTGAGTACTTATTAGCTGCGCCAATTATACAGCGTGTATTTAACGGACAAGCATCACTTGAAGAGTATGCCTCGTTTTTAGCGCAGGCTTATCATCATGTAAAACACACCGTTCCTTTAATGATGTCACTTGGCGCACGTTTGTCTGACGAGCAAGAATGGTTACGAGAAGCGGTAGCTGAATATATTGAAGAAGAAATTGGTCATCAAGAGTGGGTGCTAAACGATATTGCAGCCTGTGGGTTTGATAAAGAAAGTGTGCGCTATAGTCAGCCACAATTCGCCACTGAAATGATGGTGTCGTATGCCTACGATAGTATTGCACGTAAAAATCCGCTTAGCTTTTTTGGCATGGTGCACGTATTAGAGGGGACCTCAATTGCGCTTGCCGATGGAGCCGCATCAAACATAGCGAATGCAATAGGGCTTCCTAAAAAAGCATTTAGCTATTTAACCTCTCACGGCGCGCTTGATATAGAGCATGTTAAGTTTTTTGAAAACTTAATGAATCAAATTACAGACGAGGCGGATCAGCAGGCTATTTTACATGGTGCAAAATGTTTTTATCGTTTGTACGGCGATATTTTTCGCGCTTTAGACGGCGAGCCGTTTTTTAAAGCATCAGCACAAGAGCAACACGCATGAATACCGGCTTATGTGTATTAACTGGTGCTACAGGTGGAATTGGTCAAGCCATTGCCAAAACACTACACGGCCAAGGTTGGCAACTACTCTTGGTGGGGCGAAATAGTGATGCCCTCAATACGCTAAGTAGTCAATGTCCCGGTAGTATAGTTTTTGTGGGGGACTTAACGATTGCCGAAAACATGTTGGCACTCGCCATTAAAGCCAAAAAATTAGGGGGCGCTAAGTTACTCATAAACAATGCAGGCATTAATGTAATGCAAAGCTTAAGTGCATCGAGTAGTGAGCAAATTGATAATCTACTGAGCACTAACTTAGCCGCCCCTATGAAATTATGTCAGCTGTTTTTAGCGCAATTGCATGCGAATAAAGGCTCCATAGTTAATGTTGGGTCGTCATTTGGCAGCATAGGTTACCCATATCAAACACTTTACTGTGCTAGTAAGTTCGGTTTACGTGGTTTTAGCGAAGCGCTATCACGAGAGCTTTCAGATACACCCGTTAAAGTTAGTTATTTAGCACCAAGAGCAACCGATACAGATATTAATGATGCACAAACCCGAGCAATGAATAGGGCGCTTGGTAATCAAATGGACTCCACACAGTTGGTGGCTGATGAGTTAGTTGCGTTATTAAACTCAAATAAAACCAGACGATTTATTGGTTTTCCTGAGAAACTTTTTGCACGTATCAATGGCGTTTTTCCACGTATTGTGGATAACGCAATTGCTAAACAGCTCCCTAAAATAAAACAGTTTTTAGGTTAATAGAGGATTTATTATGAAAAAATTTACTTTAGTAGCTTATTTAAGCATTGTTAGTGTGTTTTCATCGCCGGTATTTGCAGACGAACAAAGCGATTTACTCGCTATTCAACAGCAGTGGGCGGTCGCTAATTATGAGCTTAAAGACGAGGCACAAATCAAAGCCTTTACTCAACTAAGTGAGCAAAGTGCTCAATTTATTGAAAGCTACCCTGATTCAGCAAATAGCTATACGTGGAACGGCATTGTACTGGCCAGTTTTGCTGGCGCAAAGGGCGGGTTAGGGGCACTGGGCTATGCTAAAGATGCAAAAGCATCATTAGAGCAAGCCCTTAAAATAGACGACAGTGCTTTAGGTGGCTCAGCGTATGCCAGCCTAGCAACCTTATACAGTAAAGTACCGGGGTGGCCTATTGGTTTTGGTGATGATGACACCGCCGACAAATTTTTTAAGCAAGCGCTCGCTTTTAACAAAAAAGGCATTGATACTAACTACTTGTATGGTGAGTTTTTATATGACGAACGTGAATATGAGCAAGCTAAAGCCCATTTGTTAGTTGCGCAAGCAGCAGGTATTCGTGATACTCGTGCTAAAGCTGATAAATATCGTCAACAAGCAATTAGCTCTTTATTAGCTAAAGTAGATAAAAAACTAAAGAGATAACAAAATAAACAATGCATTTATTATTAGTTGAAGATGATCATCTTGTGGCGCAAGGGCTTTGCCGCTCATTGCGCCAAGAAGGCTACAGTGTAGAGCATAGCGCAACGGTTAAGCATGCATTGCAATGCTTAGGCAGTGGTGAAATAGAGTTGGTTATACTTGACCTAGGTTTACCCGATGGTGATGGTTCACAAATTCTAAAGCACATAAAAGCGCAAAAAAAAGTGATTCCGGTGGTTATACTAACTGCACGAAGTAGCATAGATGACAAGGTGCAAGGGCTTGATATGGGCGCTGATGATTATTTAGCTAAGCCATTTGAACCAGCCGAATTATTTGCTCGTTTGCGCGTAGCGAGCCGACGAGTAAATCAAACTCAGTCAAGTTTATTACACTGTGGTGAAGTGACCATGGATACGTCTGCACACACGGTCACTTTAGCCAATGAACCGCTTTCTCTGCCACGAAAAGAATACATGCTGCTAAAGGCACTATTGGAAAACCAAGGTCGCGTGCAATCTAAACAGCAGTTAGAGAACAAGCTGTACCAGTGGGGTGAAGAGGTTGGCTCTAACACCATTGAAGTGCATATTCATCACCTACGAAAAAAATTCCCCAGCGATTTTATTAAAACTCTCCGTGGTATTGGTTATGTCGTGGGAAAGAGATAGCTCACGTGATTAAAACGCCCCTAGATTGCACAAACTTGAATTTACAAAGGTAACCATACTCTATGTCAATTCGTAAGCGTTTAACTCTTATTTTACTATCAATGATGGTGTTAACGTGCTTTTTAGCTTTAGTCAAAGGCTACCAAAAAAGTATGAGCCATGGTGAGCAACTACTTGATAGTGAGCTAAAAGTGGTCGCTGGAGTGTTGATGCAACAGCCTTTATCTATAAACGCCATGGCGCCAAAAATGCAAGAAAGCGCCCAGTTACTGTATCAAATTTGGCAAGCTGGTGAGCTCCTTAGTGGCTCTGACGAATTAAATCTTGATTTGAGCCAGTATCAAGCGGGTTTTCAAACGCTTAATATTGCAGGGCAGCGAATGCGGGTATTCGTTTTTGTCACTTCTTTACGCACCGTGGTTGTTGCCGAGCCGATTGCTAAGCGGTTTGAACTTGCCGAGGCGGTGATTTTATCAGCCATGTTGCCTATGCTTTGGGCGGTTCCTTTGCTTGCGCTATTTATTAGCTTTTTTGTTAAATATGCACTGGCACCATTAACCCGTTTATCAAAACAGTTAGCTCTGCGCCAAGCAAATGATTTCACTGCGATCAATTGGCAGGTGACTGATGAAGAGATAAAACCGGTGATCAGCCGCTTAAACGATTTATTTAAACGCGTAGAAACCGCCTATTTACGAGAGCGTTTTTTTGCCTCTGATGCGGCACATGAATTACGTACTCCCCTGAGCAGTTTAAAAATTAATGTGCATAATTTGGCTGCTCAACAAGGCGATAACCAAGAATTACAAGCCATGACTCAAGGTATTAACCGACTATCCAATATAGTAGAGCAAATGCTAATACTAGGGCGTACTCAGCCAGAGCAGTGGCAAAAACAGTTTAAGGAGCAGTCATTATTAGCGATCACGCAAGAAGGTGTTAGCCAGTTGTATGAAAAAATAGAGGCTAAAAACCACACTATTAGTCTTGAGGGAGATGACTTTATCATTAACGGTGATGAATTTACCTTAGTGACGTTGATTTCAAACCTACTTAGCAATGCCATAAAGTACGCACCAGCCAATGGACAAATAAAAATAACGCTAAAGCAGATGCACAAGCAGCGTATTTGGCAAATAGAAGACAGTGGCCCAGGTATGACGGACGATCAAAAACAACGGATATTTAACCGTTTTTATCGTGTTGGCGGTGACCAACACCCTTCGGGTGAACAAGGTGCGGGTTTGGGCATGGCAATAGTGCAGCATATTATTGCTATTTATCGCGCTGAAATTCACTTAACGGATAGTGATTTGGGTGGCTTAAAAGTACAGGTAGTTTTTGCAGGAGCTAAATGTGATTAAACGACTTATTAGGCCTTACTTATATTGTTGTGTATTTTTATCATTTAACGCCGCCAGTAAAGACTACCTTATTGTACTTAAAGATCATTTGTTTTACCCCGCAGAAATCGTCGTACCGGCCAATAAAAAGGTACGCTTGTTAATCGAAAATCAAGATAGTACGCCTGAGGAATTCGACAGTTTCGATCTCAATCGAGAGAAAGTACTTTACCCTAAGCGCAAAAGCGTTATTTATATCGGGCCGTTAATCCCTGGGCGTTATGAATTTTTTGGCGAGTTTTCGCCCAATACGGCGCGTGGTGCTGTCATAGTGACTGAAAAGGAGCGCTCTAATGCTAATAACTAGCCTTGTGATGAGTCTAAACCAGTTACTGCCGGTGGCCATTTTACTTATTTTACTTCAAGTTGTAGCCAAGCAAAGCTTAATGAAATTGCTGGGGGGGCTAACTTTAGGGATCGGGCTTTCATTTTTGTTTGTAAAAAGTGCGCCGTTAATTAGCCCCTTGTTTGACTATCAGGGTTTAGAATATGCCCAAATTGGTTTGTGTATTTTAATTTTTATTAGTGCACTGTACTACGCCATTAAACAAGCAACAGCTGCTTTTATGATTGCGATTATCAGCGTAATGACACTTTATTTAAGTCACTACATTATTTACCTGATTGGCTTTTGGCAAAACAACGAAGCGGCTCAAAGTTTATTTATTGGCACTTTTTTAGGCTTGGGAATATGCAGCAGCTTTAGCGTGTTGTTGTATTTTTTATTGAGTGCAACCAAACAGCGCTTCGGGCTTACTCCTTTATTAGTATTGTTAGCATTAAATAGTGCGGCAAAATTAGTTGTGGCGCTTGATTTGGCGAGCCAAATTGATTTGATAGCAACAACGGTAACCGTATGGGATTTACGTGACATTTTAACCGAAAACTCAGAGCTTGGACGAGTATTGCGCGCTCTGATTGGTTATGAGGCTACGCCTAATTTAACCAGTGTTTTAAGCTATGCGTTGAGTAGCGTGTTATTTTTATCTGTTTGTTATTTTATTCCTAAATTAATCACTAAGGAAAAATCATGAAAGCAATAAACCTATTTGCAGCCACTGTATTAATTGGTTTTTGTTTATTAATACCTAAGCTCGTTTATGCTGATGGCATAGTAGTAGATAAAGTTTATCATCCGTATGTGTTGCCGTTTGAGCGCGAGCTAGAATGGCGGCTTGTGTCGCATCAAACTGATAGTGGTAATATTTTAGCGCAGCGCGTTGGCTTAGGCGGCGCAATAAACGACACTATGGCATTGGAAGGCTACATCGTGGGTGAGCGCGATGATAACGGTGACTTTGGCTTGCAAGCGTATGAATTGGAGCTTAGATGGCAACTAATAGAGCAAGGCCGGTTATGGGCCGATTGGGGGGCATTATTTGAATTTGAAAAACAGCATGACGCCGACGCATACGAAGCAACCACCGGCTTTGTAATTGAAAAAGAGTTTGGTCGTGCAAGCCTCACCATGAATGCTTTTTTAGTATACGAATGGGGGCAAGATATAGAGAACGAATGGGAAAGCGAGTTTAGAGCGCAGTATCGCTACCGATACTTGTCTGCTTTTCAGCCCGCGGTTGAGGTGTATCTTGGTGAAGACTTTGTGGGTATTGGCCCAGGGTTTATAGGCTTGCACCGCTTTGATGGACAAAAACAACTAAAGTGGGAAGCCGGTTTTATTACTGAAATCAGCCAGTCAGAGAAGAATCATAGCTTTAGAATGGCGTTAGAAATTGAATTTTAAGCTGCTTAAACAAGTGCTTAACATTTAAAGTGAGTTACGAAGGTTATTTTATTAATTAAATAACATAAAGGGTTGACTTACCCCTGTAACTCTATATAGTAGGCCGCAGCTAGAAAGAAAGCATGATAATTTATAAATCTCCATTTCGTTGTTGTATAAGTAATACTTGTAGTACCGTCCTGAAGTTTTTAAGTACCATCTCATTTTTTGCTACACCGCCCATTAGGGCACAATTTAATTTTTTATATCAGGAATAATACTATGTCTAACATCGTATCAGGTACAGTTAAGTGGTTCAACGAGTCTAAAGGTTTTGGTTTCATCGAGCAAGAAAACGGTCCAGACGTTTTCGCACATTTCTCAGCAATCAAAAGCGAAGGTTTCAAAACTTTAGCTGAAGGCCAACGTGTAGAGTTCACTCTTTCACAAGGTCAAAAAGGTCCTCAAGCTGATAACATCACAGCTCTATAATTTTACTTTTTAAGTAAAATGAAAAAAAGCGCTTAAGGCGCTTTTTTTGTGCCCAAAATTTAAGAACATCCCACCACCGCTTTAACATTCCCGTCATTTTATTGCTATTTACGTCATCTGCTATTTTAACATTACAAACAACGTTATAAATTAATAGTCTCTACGAGTTTTCTAGGTTAAAGTTATTACTTAAACCACAGGGGGTGTGTATCTATAAATTTATATTATTAGCTTTTGTGCTGTTATTTAGCCAAAAAATTCAGGCTGCTGAGCCTAAGCTGGTTATTTATACCGAAAGTTTTCCTCCGTATAACTTTCAAAGTAGTGCAGGCCAATTGGCGGGTATTAATCATGACATAGTAAAAGATGCCTGTGTCCGTGCCGCACTAAAGTGCGAGTTTATTATGCTACCCTGGAAGCGCGCTTACCACTTAGTGCAAAATAACCCACATTCAGCCATTATTTCTTTGGCAAAAACGCAAGAGCGAGAACCTCTTTTTCAATGGGTTGGACCCTTGGTGTCAAATCAAACCTATTTTTATAAATTAAAAACCAGCGAACATATTGTGATGGACGATATCACCCAAGCTAAAAACTATTCGTTAGGTATAGTGCGTGGCGATATTTATGAAATGCTGGTGCGCCGACTTGGGTTTGTAGCTGATAAAAACTTATTGCTATTTAGCGACACTGACTCGTTTATGCGACTGTTTTTTAAAAACCGCATCGATTTAATTATTGGATCTAACTTTACCATTGACCATCAAACTGAGCCGTTTGGCTACTCTAGAGATGATTTAGTGAAGCTCGAACAAATTCATGTAGATGAACTTAAAGGCAACTATATTGGTTTTAATACAGCTGCTTCACCTGTGATCGTAGAACGTTTTAATCAAGCTCTAAAGCAACTTAAAGCAGAGTCTGGCTATGAACCTTACATTAACCGTTATGTAAAAAATTAAAGCTTAGGTCGGCCAAGCGCGGAAAAGCTCAAAAAGTTCCCGCTTAATAATGCCTATATTACCTCTTCACAGCCATTCATCCTTGTTAACTTCGCACTCTCAAGCGCCTTTTGTAAAGGGCTGACAATTAAATGCTTCTGCAGTTACACAGTTGTTCATATTTTTTAGTAATACCAATTCGCTTAATTAAGTGGTCTATTTTGAGGCTGGAAAAACGAGTTGATAGCTAGGCAAAAAATTCGCTATTTAGTTGTTCTAAATGAGAATTTTTTAACACAGGTAGCGACACGTTTAGCCCCGCAAAATGATTAAGTATTATTGCGGATTGGTATAAGTGCAATGATGGCTAAGGAGTGCGTGGATGAAGGTTAAGCAAAGCATAATTTTGTTGAGGATTTAGAAAGTAGAGGTGCTAAAACGATAAAAGGGCCTTGCGGCCCTTGGTGAAGTATCGTTCAAGTCAGATAGTGCTTTAACCCCTTAAAGCGCTATCCTATTGTTTTGCAACAGATGGATCATCTCTTTAAGTTTCTAAGCTAGCGAGAGGAAAAACCCAGCAATTGCTGCGCTCATAAGGTTAGCCATAGATCCTGCTAACACTGCTCTGAGCCCTAAGCGTGCGATATCCTTTCGCCGACTAGGCGCCATACCGCCTAATCCACCTAGTAAAATGGCTATCGATGATAAGTTAGCAAATCCACACAATGCAAAAGTAACAATTGCTTGCGTGTGAGCACTTAACGTATCGCGATAATTTATAAAGTCTAAGTAAGCAACAAACTCGTTTACTACTATCTTTTGACCAATAAAGCTGCCGGCTATAATTGCTTCATCCCACGGTACACCGAGTAACCATGCAACAGGAGCAAATAAATAGCCTAATATTTCTTGAAGCGTCAATGTTGGGTAATCGAACCACCCACCAACGCCGCCTAATAAACCGTTTAGTAGAGCAATTAACGCCACGAAGGCAAGTAGCATTGCACCTACGTTAAGTGCTAGATGCATGCCGTTAGCTGCGCCTGATGCTGCTGCATCAATTACATTAACTGGTTTATCATCATCACTTAAATCTAAATCTGCTAAGTTATCTTTAGGAGTTTCTGTTTCTGGCACAATCATTTTTGCCATTAAAAAACCACCTGGCGCCGCCATAAAGCTTGCCGCAATAAGATACTTAAGGTCTACGCCAATAATTACGTAACCGGCCATTACAGAGCCTGCTACAGTGGCTAAACCACCTACCATTACTGCAAACAATTCAGACTTAGTCATTGTTGCTATAAATGGCTTAACTATTAGCGGTGCTTCAGTTTGGCCCACAAAAATATTGGCCGTTGCTGAAAGCGATTCTGTACGCGAGGTTTTCAAAAGCTTTTGTAAACCACCGCCTAAAATTCTAATTATCCAATCCATAATGCCAAGGTGATATAAAACAGCTACAAGCGCTGAGAAAAACACAATAACCGGCAATACTTGAATTGCGAATATAAAACCAAGCGTATCTTGCGACGCTAGCGGACCAAATAAAAACCCAATACCGTCATTTGCATAACCAATAACCGATGAAACAGCTGCTGACATGCTTGTTAATACATTTTTGCCTGCTTCAAAAAACAGAACAAAACCGCCAATAACGACTTGCATAGCAAACGCTATACCAACGGTTCTTAAACTAATTGCTTTGCGGTTAGTTGAAGCCGCAAAGGCAATGCCTAGTAGCACCATCATGCCTACTAAGCTCATAAATGTTGTCATACAAACGTTTCCCGTTGTTATTCTTGTAAAATGTATTTTATTTTACTTTTTATAATATCAATCGCAACGCGATTCATACCGCCTCGAGTCACAACTAAATCAGCGTTATGCTTTGAAGGCTCAATAAATTGATAAAACATCGGTCTAACAGTTGCTTGATATTGCTCAACAACAGATTGTAATGTTCTGCCTCTTTGTTCCATGTCGCGCTGCATTCGGCGCATTAAACAAATATCTAGCGGTGTATCTATAAACACCTTAATATCAAATTCTTTATTAAGTGCTTTATCGCTCAGTAATAAAATACCTTCTACAATGAGTATTTTAGCCGAAGCCACACGGCGTGTTTTATCGCTGCGTGTATGTTGGGCATAATCATAAGTTGGTACTTCAACTGAGTGGCCATTACGAAGTTGTGTTAAATGCTCAAGCATTAATTCGTGTTCAAATGCATCAGGATGGTCGTAATTCGTTTGCGTACGATGTGCCATCGGCAAATGCGATTGATCCTTGTAATAAGCATCTTCTTCAATAATGGCGATAGCGCCTGGTTCAAGCTCATTCACCAATTCATTGTATATTGTTTGGCTAAATAGAGATTTGCCGGACGCCGATGCGCCTGCAATAGCTATAATAGTTCGTGTCACTAAAGTTCTCACCCACACAGAAGGATATATTGTTGGTAGATCACAATAGCAAAAAAGACACGATTAATCTCTTTTGCTTCGCTTAAGAGTGCAAATTTATAATGTTTAGGTTTTATGAAACAGGACTTATGTCCTGTACGGAAAAATCGAAGAGCGGATAAAGTAACCACCTAGAACAGATGTGAGGTCACAATGGCAAGAGCAATTATCTTAATGGCGGATAGTTTAGGAATTGGCGCAGCACCCGATGCAGATAAATTCGGTGATGTAGGTGCTAATACATTCGCACATTTACTCAAGGCATATTATGACGAAACTGGCAGCAAGCTTTCGCTTCCTAACCTTTCAAAATTAGGGTTAGTAGATGCATGTGAAGCCGCTGGTAAAGAACCCTGTTTAATTGCTGATCGCAATGAGCCACAAGGCGCGTGGGGTTATGCAAAAGAGCTTTCAAGCGGAAAAGACACGCCATCGGGACATTGGGAAATGGCTGGCGTGCCGGTGTTATTTGATTGGGGATATTTCCCAAAAACACAACCGAGTTTCCCACAAGAATTTGTAGACGAGTTTATTGCTCGTACAGGTATTCCGGGCATTTTAGGCAATTGCCATGCATCGGGAACCACCATTTTAGAGCAGCTAGGTGAAGAGCACGTAAAAACAGGTAAACCAATCTGTTACACCTCAGCTGACAGTGTGTTTCAAATAGCCGCGCATGAAGAATCATTCGGCCTAGAGAAGCTTTATCAAGTATGCGAAATCGCACGGGCGCTGCTTGATGAAATGAATATAGGACGAGTGATTGCGCGGCCATTTTTGGGTTCAAATAGTCAAGACTTTGCCAGAACCGGTAATCGTCGTGATTATTCAGTATTACCACCTTCGCCAACATTGCTTGATGTACTTGCAAAAGACGGTGGCGAAGTAATTAGTATTGGTAAAATTTCAGATATTTATGCGCACCAAGGCATTACCCAAAAGCATAAAGCACCAGGGTTAATGAACTTGCTAGAAAAAACCAGTGAAGTGATGGCAACTGCGCAGGATCACAGTTTGATTTTTACCAATTTAGTTGATTTTGATGAAAAGTTTGGCCATCGCAGAAATCCTGTTGGCTATGCTAAAGCGCTAAAAGAGTTTGATGATTACTTACCAACTATTTTAGATCAGCTAAAGCCAGATGATTTATTAATGATCACCGCCGATCATGGCTGTGACCCTACCTTTCCAGGGTCAGAGCACACTCGTGAGTATGTGCCAGTTATTGCTTATCAGCCAGGAATGAACAACACGCCACTGGGTGAGCGCAATAGCTTTGCTGATATCGGTCAAACACTTGCGCAATGGTTTAACCTAAAAGCGTTAGAGTATGGTGATGGCTTCGTCGATAAGCTAAATACAGTTAAGTAATTTAAAAATACGCTACTATATTTTTAAAGTAATAGGGCTTTTAGCCAAACAAAAGGAAAACAATCAATGAGTACTCCGCATATCAGTGCAAACGTAGGTGATTTTGCCGAAACAGTATTAATGCCAGGCGATCCGCTACGCGCACAATATATTGCTGAAAACTTTTTAGATGATGCAGTGCAAGTAACCGGCGTACGTAACATGTACGGCTTTACTGGAACTTACAAAGGTAAGCCAGTGAGCATTATGGGTTCTGGCATGGGCATTCCTTCAATGTCAATTTATGCTCGTGAGCTTATTGTTAGTTTTGGCGTTAAAAATATTATCCGTATTGGTACCTGTGGTGGTATTGGCAGCGATATTAAAATTCGCGACGTAATCTTTGCACAAGGTGCAAGCACTGATTCTAACGTGAACCGTGCCCGTGTTCGTGGTACTGACTTTGCAGCGATTGCTAACTTTGATTTACTTTTAAACGGCGTTAATGCGGCTAAAGATTTAGGCATTGATGCAAAAGTAGGTAATGTATTTACTACCGATACTTTCTATCAAGCTGATGACACTTTCTACAAAGACCTAGACAAACTAGGTGTACTTGCGGTTGATATGGAAACAGCTGGCCTATACGGCGTAGCAGCAGAGTACGGCGCAAAAGCAATGGCATTATTTACCGTAAGCGATCACGTGATCACCGGCGAAGCAACACCTGCCGATGAGCGTCAAACCACGTTCAACGAAATGGTAAAAATTGCATTAGAGTCAATTTAATCTTAAACAGTTCCTTGGTAACGTATTCACTAAGTTTTGGAGACACGCCCAAAGTGAAGTGAGACTAAACCCCCAAAGCCGCATTTTATGCGGCTTTTTTTATGCCTGAAATTTAGGTGCGAGCACCGGGCTAAGGGCTACGAGCTTTATGTTCCTAGGTTTTAGCACTAGCTCGCAGCTCGTCACTCGAAGCCCGTTGTTTTCTCATTTACTCTCATTCACTTCTCTGTGTTTAAACAAGAAATTAGACTTTAGATGTCAGATTAAAATGCGCGAGGTAAACTTCCGCCTACTGATATGGTTACCTTCTAAATTTACTTTAGGCGGGGCTTTATGCCGTGCAAGGTCATTAATTAAAAAATATTTACCACCGAGAACACTGAGTTTACAGAGAAATGCTTAAAAAATACCAATCCACCTCTGTGTAGCGCAAAGCGCCTCGGAACCCTCTGTGGTGAAAAATTGTTTTTAGCAGTAAGTGCCTTTCGTAGCAGCGATTTTATATCGCGTCAGGTCTAGGATATTAAACACAAATGCGCGAGGTAAACTCCCGCCTACTGATATGGTTAACTTCTAAATTTACTGTAGGCGGAGCTTTATGCCGCGCAAGGTCATTATTCACAAAGAGGGCAAAGAGACGCTGCGCTGAAAGAGTAGATTAAAGATCTCAGGTTTTAGCACTAGCTCGTTGCTCGATACTCGAAACCCGTAGCCCGTAGCCCGTAGCCCGTAGCCCGTTGTGTTCCCATTTATTTCCCTGTCAGTATTTATAACTTAATGCTAATGTTTAAGTTATAAAGCTTGCCTTTAAAATGAACAATTTTAAAGTTTTAGCTGATAGCTAAAACACGTCTTAAACTCTGGAGTAACTATGTCTAATTGGATTGATGCGACAGTAAAGTCAGTCAAATGGTGGAATGAATCGTTATTTAGCATAACCGTTCACGCTGATGTAGAGCCGTTTAAAGCAGGGCAATTTACAAAGCTTTCTATTATGGACGGTGATAAACGTATAGCTCGCGCCTACTCTTATGTTAACGCCCCTCAAAGTCCTGATTTAGAGTTTTACCTCATTAACGTGGTTGATGGTTTACTATCCTCTCATTTAGCCACTCTCAAACCAGGTGACACCGTATTAATAGAGCGCCGAGCAACTGGTTTTTTTACTCTAGATGAAGTGCCAGCAAGTGAGCAATTGTGGATGCTGAGTACAGGCACAGCAATTGGGCCATTTTTATCAATGCTACAGCAGAGCGAAGTATGGCAAAAATATCAACACATAAATTTAGTGCATGGGGTACGGAAAAATAGCGATTTAAGCTATCAGGAGCTTATTGGCAAACTAAAAAGATTATACACTAGTCAACTCAACTATATTCCGGTTGTTAGCCGTGAGGCGCCTTTACAGGGCTTAGCTGGTAGAATTACCACAGTGATTGAAAACAACGCTTTATATGAGCACGTTGGATTATGCGCCACACCAAATAACGCGCAATTTATGTTGTGTGGTAATCCGCAAATGGTTAAAGACACCACAGAATTATTATTGGCTCAAAACTATAAGCGTAATCGCCGAAAAGAGCCGGGGCATATCACTGTTGAGCAGTATTGGTAGTGAGTTATAACGTTATAATAACTATCTCAGAGGCCTAAAATTTGCTATGTTGCGCTTTAATTGCATTTAGTCTTTGTACTTAGGAAATCCATGAAATCTTTATTTATTATTTGTGCCTGTTTATTGGCCGCTTTCACGTTAAATAGTCATGCTATAGAGCAATCAACACAGCTGGACGAGACTAAACAAACACAGCAAAAAAACGCACCGCAGCAACAAGATGCGCTTGATACATTAAGCCAAGAGGCTAATACACCAAAAAAGCCGGTTGTTGAGAAAGTAAAAGCAGATGACTCTCAAGTACTGGGCAGTGAATCAACAAAGCCCGCACAGCAGCCTAATAGTAAAGCTGATAAAGCACAGGCTGTTGCGCAAGCTGAGCAAGCAGTAACACAAGCAAAAGAAGCACTCACAGCAAGGCAACAAGCCAAAGCAAAACAGTCTCGCGAGTCACTGGCTGTTGTTGAGCAATTAGTAAACGCTTACAACGCGCGTAACATTGAAGAATTTATTCGCATGTATGATGAAGATGTTGAGTTTTATATTTTCCCGAATGAGCTATTATTTAAAGGCAAAGAAAAACTAATAGCGCGTTATGGCATTATGTTTAAAAAACTTAAGTGTCTGCGCTCATCACCAATCAAGCGTATTGTGCATGGTGATATTGTAATAGACCATGAACTGTCAGAAACCTGTTCAACGGATGCGAACGTTATAGATAAGCGTTCAGAGCTTATTTCAAGTTATCAGATCAAAGATGGTAAAGTGGTTAGGGTTTTATTTTTTAGGTAATTATTAATTATGCAGCTAAGTGACGAGAAAAAAATTCGTGTAATGTATCGAGTAGAGCCAGGCTGTTTAGGCCCTGATGGCGTAGACCACATTGAAGATTTTTGTCGCTTTGCGAACAAGCACATTAAATCGCCTTATTATGCGCAGTTATTATTTTTACCCCGATACGACAAGCAAAAAGATGAGCGCCAATATAGCGTTAAAAACCGCAATTTATCTCAGGTGCAGGCTAAAGCGTACTTAAATCATTTTGAAATTGATATAGAAGATTTTGAAGAGCAGCTCGACGAGCTGCTCTCTAAATCAATAGATTTATACTTTAAACGCTAGGCTTCATTTGAAACAATAGCATTAAAGCTTTCGTTATCATGTAGGCTGGCAAAAGCACTTTCGTGAAGTAGCTCGTTTCGCAAGTTAGGCGAGTACTCAAGCGACATTTTTATATCAGCTAGGGCATCTGCATGTTCATGGGTTAAAGCATATGCACAGGCTCTTTGCCAGTAGGCATAACCATAATCACTGTCTATATCAATAGCTTGATTACAAAGCTCAATAGCTTGCTCAGTCTCATTTAGCTCTAATAACGCATCCGCTTTATAGGCAATGGCTTCTACATCTTCTGGTTTACGTTTTAAAATTTCATCGAATATTTCAATTTTATTAGCAATATCACTTTCTAGGTTGGCTCGCATCCATAACGAATGAACTTCGTTGGTGATCGATATACGTTCTTGGTTACTGAGTATTTCTTCAGAGCGAACTCGCAGTTTTTCTTCTAAAATTTTCAAGCGGTCTTCGTACTCGTCAGTAATCACACTAACACGGGTGTTTACTATATCTTCTACTTTATTTTTTACATCACGTAATGAATTCCAGCCCACCAATACTAAAATAGAAGCGGTGGCGGTGATAATAAAAAATACATTGTTAATCGTGTCGGTTGTGTAAGTTAGCGCCCTATCAGCGGTATCTAACTGAGCATGAGTGACCTGTTTGGTTAAGTCTTCACGCAGTTTTTGTTGATCTTGGCGTACCGACTTTAATTCGTCGAGAATATAACGCTCAAGTAATGGCTTATACATCGGTTCTTTTAGCTGTGCTAATTCACGTTGCTGTTGCTCATCTAAGGTAGCAGTGTTTTTATCAGCAGCTTGCACTGCAGATGAAGCACCTATAAAAACAATAAATAGTAAAAAATAAAAACGCATTGATATGCCTAGTTAAAAAATTAATTAATCGCTTCGCTAACTTTAACATGCGCACATCATTGGTACTAGGGTGAGTATAGGGAAGCTGGTATTAACTTGGGTGGCAGTAATTATAGGCAAAAAAAAACCAGCCCAAGGTGGGCTGGAAAAAACTACATCAACATCTCAGGGAACAATAGGAGATAGGGCCTAGTGTATGTGTCACTACCTGAATTTTTACTTAACTAAATTCAAATAGTTAAAAATAGGGGAGAAATAAAGGTGCATAAATAATTTATACACCTTTTATAACTATAATTTCATGGCGAAGGGGGGTATTCCACTGTGCACTTAAGATAACCTAAGTCACTTTCAAACCCTTCAGCATACATTACGTGGCTATTTTTAATAACGATCATCTAATTTATAAAAAGTTTTAATATTCATTTGCTGGCAGCATCATCATATTTATAAATGATTGTAATCGTTTTAAAGCATCGCCTTGCGCTAGCGTATCAAAGCAGCTACACGTATATTGAATAAGTAGAGACCATACACGCCATTCATTTAATGGCAATAAAATAACAGCGCTCCCAACTGGTGAATACCAAAAGCGGTAAGCATGGGCGTTTTTATTTATACTTAAAAAGGAGCTCAATATGGATAATCATAAAGCGGGTAAATGCCCAGTTATGCATGGCAGTAATACCACAACTGAAAACACCAATACAGATTGGTGGCCAAACTCACTGAATTTAGACATTCTTCATCAGCACGATAGTAAAACCAGCCCTTACGATAACGACTTTAATTATGCCGACGCTTTTAACTCATTGGATTTAGAGGCGCTTAAAACCGACCTAAAAAACTTAATGACCCAAAGCCAACCGTGGTGGCCAGCTGATTGGGGGCACTATGGTGGCCTGATGATCCGTATGGCATGGCATGCTGCGGGCTCATACCGTTTAGCGGATGGCCGAGGCGGTGGCGGTACGGGTAATCAACGTTTTGCTCCACTTAACTCATGGCCTGATAATGCTAACCTCGACAAAGCTCGCCGTTTGCTGTGGCCAATTAAAAAGAAATACGGCAATAAGCTTTCATGGGCTGATCTGATGATTTTAGCCGGTAATATGGCGTATGAATCAATGGGACTTAAAACCTTTGGCTTTGCTGGCGGACGAGAAGATATTTGGCATCCAGAAAAAGACGTTTACTGGGGCGCAGAAAAAGAATGGTTGGCCCCAAGTGATGAGCGATATAGCCAGGTTGATAAACCCGATACCATGGAAAACCCATTAGCAGCAGTTCAAATGGGCTTAATTTATGTAAACCCAGAAGGGGTTAATGGCAAGCCCGATCCACTTAAAACTGCAGATCAAGTCCGCGAAACCTTTGCCCGCATGGCCATGAACGACGAAGAAACCGCAGCACTTACCGTTGGTGGCCACACTGTAGGTAAAACTCACGGTAATGGTAAAGAAGAAAACTTAGGCCCAGAGCCAGAAGCTGCCGACGTACACGAGCAAGGCCTTGGTTGGAATAACCATAAAACCCGTGGCATTGGCCGCGATACCATGACCTCAGGTATTGAGGGCGCATGGACAACCTACCCAACTAAATGGGATAACGGCTATTGTAAATTGTTGCTCAATTACGAATGGGAGCTAACAAAAAGCCCTGCCGGTGCTCATCAGTGGGAGCCGGTTAATATTAAAGAAGAAGATAAACCCGTTGATGTGGAAGACTCATCAATTCGTTTAAACCCAATAATGACCGATGCCGACATGGCAATGAAGCTCGACCCCGCATATCGTAAAATTATTGAGCGTTTTAATGACGATTTTGAGTACTTTACTGACGTATTTGCTCGCGCATGGTTTAAGTTAACCCACCGTGATTTAGGGCCAAAATCGCGCTATTTAGGTGCCGATGTACCAAGCGAAGATTTAATTTGGCAAGATCCAATTCCAACGGTTGATTACACCCTAAGCGACGCTGAAATAACCGACTTAAAAGCGAAGCTACTTAATTGTGGATTAAGTGAAACCGACTTAATTAATACCGCATGGGACAGTGCACGTACTTACAGAGGCTCCGATCACCGTGGTGGAGCTAATGGCGCCCGTATTCGCCTTGCTCCGCAAAATAACTGGCAAGGTAACGAGCCTGCGCGCTTAGCCAAGGTGCTTAGCGCACTTGAAACACTGCAAGCGAGTTTAACTAAGCCTGTTAGTATGGCTGATTTAATTGTACTTGGCGGCACCGCTGCAGTAGAGCAAGCCGCTAAAAAGGCCGGGGTTGATGTAACCGTACCATTTGCCCCAGGGCGTGGCGATGCAACTGATGATATGACCGACGCCGAGTCATTTGAGCCATTAGAGCCAATTCATGATGGCTTTAGAAACTGGTTGAAAAAAGACTACGCTGTATCCGCCGAGGAGCTATTACTGGAGCGCAGCCAATTAATGAGCTTAACCGCGCCAGAAATGAGCGTGTTACTAGCTGGTATGCGCGTACTGGGCACTAACTATGGCAATAGTGAGCATGGCGTATTTACCGACAACGTAGGCGTACTGAGTAACGACTTCTTTGTTAATTTAACCGACATGAACAACCGCTGGGAACCTGCAAGTAAAGGCGAGTACAATATAGTTGAGCGCGCAAGCGGTAAAACCAAGTACACGGCTACGCGGGTTGATTTAGTGTTTGGTTCAAACTCAATTTTACGTGCATTGGCAGAGTTTTATGCTCAAGACGATAACAAAACCCGTTTTGTACACGACTTTATAAATGCATGGGTAAAAGTAATGAACGCCGATAGGTTTGATATTAAATAAACCTGAGTAATATTTAAAAAGGAGCAGCAATGCTCCTTTTTTTTATTATTTGAAAGTTACGAGCTGCGGGCAACGGGCTGCGAGGCGCGAGCTAGTGCTAAAATCTGAAACCTTTATCCTTTAACCTACTCTTTCAGCGCAGCGCCTCATAGCCCTCTTTGTGCATAATTCACTAAAAGCTATTTGAACACAGAGAAGCGAATGAGAGTAAATGAGAAGACAACGGACTTCGAGCTGCGAGTCGCGGGTAAAATGCAGCGCCTCATAACCTTCAGTGGTAAATAAATCACTTAAAAGTTATTTGCACAAAGAGCAAAGAATGAGTGCAAATGAGCAAAAAAACACAGCCTTTCTTTGCTTTTTTATAAATAAACTACCAAGCACAATTCTGCCGAACCCCGAACCCCGAACCCCGAACCCCGAACCCCGAACCCCGAACCCCGAACCCCGAAATACAGACACAAAAAAACGGCGCTTAAACAAGCACCGCTTTTAAAATGGTTTAGGCTATTTCTTTAACCTTTAACCTTTAACCTAGCTCTTAAGCTACTTTGTTTTCTTCGCAGCTTGCCAGGTATTCGTCAAACGTACCTTGAAAGTCAATCACTTGCTTGTCTTTAATATCAACAATACGCGTTGCTAGTGACGATACAAACTCACGGTCGTGGCTTACAAAAATAAGCGTGCCTTTAAAATCTTTTAGCGCATTGTTAAGCGCTTCAATGGCTTCCATATCCATGTGGTTTGTTGGTTCATCCATTATTAGTACGTTAACGTCTTGCATCATTAACTTACCGAATAACAGACGGTTTTTCTCACCACCTGAACAGTTACGCGCTTTTTTATTTGAATCGTCTGCGGTAAATAATAAACGCCCTAACATGCCACGAACCATTAAATCGTTGTGTTTAGCAGTGCGCCACTGCGACATCCAATCAAATAAAGTTAAGTCGTTATCAAAGTCTTTGCTGCTGTCTTGTGGGCAGTAACCAAAGGTCGCGTTTTCTGACCATTTAACTTCACCGTGTAAACTTTCAAGCTCGTTAACTAAACAACGTAAAAAGGTGGTTTTACCCACACCGTTTTCGCCGATAACCGCAAGCTTTGCACCCGCTTCAAGCAATAAGTCGCCGCCGGTAAATAACGTTTCACCGTCAAACCCATGGCCAAGTTTGGTTAGCTCAAGCGCTTGGCGATACATTTTTTTGCCTTCGTCAAAGCTCAGTGACGGGCTCATACGGCTTGATGCTTTAACTTCATCAAGCTTAATTTTGTCCATTTTTTTAGCGCGCGAGCTGGCTTGTTTTGCTTTAGAGGCATTAGCACCAAAACGGTTAACAAAGTCTTGCAGCTCGTCTATTTCAGCGCTTTTTTTCGCGTTTTCAGCTAATAACTGTTCGCGTTGCAAGCCCGAGGCTTCAAGGTACTTTTCGTAATTACCTGGGTAAATACGCAGCTCGCCGTAATCAATATCGGCCATGTGCGTACATACCGAGTTTAAAAAGTGACGGTCATGGGAAATAATAATCATGGTACATTTACGTTGGTTAAGCTCATTCGCAAGCCACGTAATAGTATGAATGTCCAAGTTATTGGTTGGCTCATCTAGTAGCAAAATGTCAGGATTAGCAAATAGTGCCTGTGCTAACAGCACACGCAATTTCCAACCAGGGGCTACGTTCGCCATTAAACCATAATGAAATTCTTTATCGATACCTGCATCAAGTAGTATTTCTTCTGCGCGGCTTTCTGCGGTGTAACCGTCCATTTCAGCAAAAACGCTTTCAAGCTCGGCCACTTTCATGCCGTCTTCTTCGCTCATTTCAGGCAACGAGTAGATACGGTCGCGCTCTTGTTTTACTTTCCAAAGCTCAACGTCGCCCATAATTACCGCGTCAACTACGCTGTATTGTTCAAACGCAAATTGATCTTGGCTTAGGTTACCTAATTTTAGCCCTGGCGTAATAGACACATTACCTGCACTAGGCGTAAGCGCACCGCTTAAAATTTTCATAAATGTCGACTTGCCGCAGCCGTTAGCGCCAATTAAACCGTAACGGTTACCGTTACCAAATTTAGCTGAAATGTTTTCAAACAACGGCTCTGCGCCAAACTGCATCGTAATATTTGCGGTGGAGATCAAAAAAAGTAATCCTAGAAAATTAATGGCAGGGTTAAGCTGCAGCAAGGTGCCGCATAAATAAACAAGCGATAGAGTAAATAATAGGCCGCGAATTATACAGATCCACGCCCAAAGATGAAAGGTAAAAGAATAAAGCTTAAAAGCTATAACCGCTGATAAATAGCGTGTATGTTGCTTTTATTTTGCTTAATTAACTCATTTATAGTTTGTAACTCGACTTGGTTAATGGTTTTTTTACTCAACATTAAATGAATCGAACTCTTATTAATGGCCGCCATATTAGGAACAGGCTTAACGCTTGGATGTTGGTTTATAAAATATTGTGCAGCTACTTCGTCTTCTATTGCATAATCAACCCTGTTTTTACTAAGCATAGCAAAGCGTTTGTCGGCTGTGGGCATCATAATAACGTGAGCAGGATGATTTTGTTTAAACTGCGCAAATGCAGCGCCATAATAACTACCGCGACCAATAGCGAGCGTTAAATCTCTATAAAAAATATCGCTTAGGTTATTTATATCAGGAGAGTCGCTATATTTATAAAGGCGCATTATTTCATCGCGATAAGTATCGCTAAAATAGGCATAACTTTGTCTATCAGGGGTTATGCTGGCTGCAAAAACAATATCAATACGGCCTTCTTTTAACTCTTCAAAAGCACGAGCAGAAGTAGGCAGCAACATAAACTTTAAACAAAAAGGTGAGCTGTTAAAAATCGTATTTACCACATCAATTTCAACGCCTGTTAAATTGTTATTAACTGCCACCACATAAGGCGGCCAGTTGCGTTCATTAGTACCCACTTTAAGTGTTTTGGCACAGGCAAATACCTTAAAACTACCAATTATTAGTAATACAACAAAAGCGAGTCTTAGCATTTTATTACTCTAAAGAATGACTACAACTAAGTATACACTAGCTGGCAGATTTATCCCGCTTGTAATAAATAAAGAGCGCGCAGTGCAGGTAGCCCAGTAAAAACAAATGCGGGGACTTAAGGGGTCGACACTAACTTAACGCTTGATAGCTTATAACGGCTTGAATAAGCGTTTATTCAAGCCGTTAGACTGCAGGGTAAGTAACAGTCATGTTTTATATAACTTTAATACTTTCAAGGATGTAGAAAAATTAGGTAAAAGTGTAAACAACATGAGTTTAGTGCAGTTAAACAATGCTTTTTTGTAATAAAAACATACTACTTAGGGCGTATATATTGCCGTAGCTCTATATTTTTAAATGTTGATACTGTAGATTAGTTATAAATGAATGCCAGATTAATAAATAAACCAAGGAGCGGTGAATTTAGTGCCTACTAAAACACTCAATTACTATAATCAACATGCACAAACTTTTAGCGACTCAACCCTTAATGTTGATATGTCGGCGCTTTACGCAGAGTTTTTACCGCTTATCCCTAAACATGGCCATATTTTAGATGCTGGCTGTGGCAGTGCCCGCGATGCTATGTATTTTAAACAGCAAGGTTTTACTGTTAGCGCGTTTGATGCAAGCGAAAATATTGCAAAGTTAGCCAGTAATTACTTACAACAAACTGTAGAGGTAAAAGCCTTTCAGCAGCTTAATTGTACAAATATGTACGACGGCATTTGGTGCTGCGCCAGTTTATTACATGTGCCAAAAGTAGAGTTACCGCAGGTGTTTTTAAAGCTGCAAAATGCCCTAAAACCAAACGGTGTTTTGTATGTGTCGTTTAAATACGGCACGCAAGAACGCGTGCATAACGGCCGTGAATTTACCGATTTAAATGAAGATGGCCTAACTGCGCTAATTGCCCACCACACCGAGCTTAAAATACTAAAACAATGGCAAACGGTTGACCAACGCCCAGAGCGCGAAAGTGAAGTGTGGCTAAATGCGTTGATTGATCTGTAATCAAATATATTAATAATAATTAAAGGAACTAAAATGACCAATTATGAAATATTCATCGCCCTAGTCGCACCAAGAGGAATAAGCGTAGAAAAAATTATCCAAAAACTGGAAGCCTCGGTGGGTAATTATGGTTATAAAATAAAAAGAGTTAACCTACTAGACATCAACTCAACTTCACAAGTTGAACAGAGCTTAAACATTCAAAATAGAGTTGATATAGAGAGCAGGTATTTATCCGGTCTCAGAGAACTAGTCCTAAATGAAGTAAATGAAGATGCCCCGAAACTGTATGAACCACATGATTTAATTAGCTCACTTATAATTAAAAGAGTGCAGGAGCTCAGAAATGATAATGAAAAGTATACGGTTTATATAATTGATAATGTTACGCACCCAAAAGAGCTTAATGCGTTAAAAGCAGTTTACAAAGACTCATTGTTTACTATAGGGATTACAGGGCCTTTATTAGACCGGGTTAATTTGAAAAAAGAACAGTTTAAACTTGAAGGTTATTCAGATAGTGAAGCCTTAACACAAGCAGCTAAGTATATTTATGATGACTATAGTCAGCTTAAAGAGACTATTGAAATCGATGGTAAATGTATTGATGTTTCGAATGATTTAGGTAAAACCTATCTTCTCTCTGATTTTTTTATCAACCTAAATTCAGAAAGTTTTAAATGTAATATTCAAGGATTGGATGAATTATTAAGCCAATCTATTGAGCGCTATGTTGATTTGATTTTTGGCGCGCCTATTGTTACTCCAACCCAGTCCGAACATAGTATGTTCCTTGCCTATACTAGTGCTTTAAGATCTGGTGACCTTTCACGTCAAGTTGGTAGTGCTATAGTTAATGAGCTTAATGATGTTATAGCTTTAGGTGCCAATGAAGTCCCTAAGTCTGGCGGCGGACAATATTGGGCAGACAATTTATATATTGCTAATACAGCAGAGGATGAAGCCAAATTAAAACAATCTGTTGACCAAAGGGACTATGTTATAGGCTATGATACTAATGCAGTAGTTAAAGATAAGTTAACAGATGAATTAATACAATTATTTGTCGATAAAGCTCTAATTTCTGAAAGTAACAGAGCTGAAGCAGAGTTAATACTCCAAAAATCAACTTTAAAAGATATTACTGAGTATGGCCGAGTAGTGCATGCTGAAATGTCGGCATTAATGAGCGCTGCTAGAAATGGTACTGGAGTCAAAGGCATGCATATGTTCTGCACTACATACCCATGTCACAATTGTGCAAAACACTTAGTAGCAGCAGGAATAGATAAGGTTCAATATATAGAACCTTATCCAAAAAGTAGGGCTGCGGACTCTCATGATGATTCAATCTTTGATCCAGAAAAACTCACAATCGCTTTGGATGAGGAAAACAAACAGGAAGCAATTAATAATATTACTGAAGCCTATTTAGATATTAATGTTAAGCGCAATGAAACTTCCAATAAATCATCGGCAATTGTCAACGATAATGTTATTAAAAATAAGCTAAAGCTTGTATTTGAGCCTTACTCAGGAGTGGGGCCAAGTCGTTATGTAGATTTATTCTCTATGAACATGGGGAGTGGTAGGAAAATAAAGCGAAAGAGTGGCTCTCAAGCTATTCAACTAGACAGAGGGACAATTTCAGTACCACGTATACCTATTACTTCATCTCATAACGAATTTTTTGAAAACGAGTTTATGAGGCAGTTAGAAGAAAAGCTAAAGCAGAGCTTTAGTGAAATACGAGATAATGTACTCAAGTCCTTCCATACAAAATATAAGCTGAGAAATGAAAACCGACAAACCTCTAGAATTAAGTTTTGGAATCAGAAAAATTCATATGGATATATAGTTTCTGAAACAGGTAAGGACTTTCCTTTCAACGAGCAAAATATTGAAGATAAAAATTATATACCCAAAGATAATGAGCTTGTTAGCTTTGTTCCACTAAAAGGTGAAAGCGTAACTTTTGCAGATAAAATTTTAAAAATACCAGAGCAAGAAATAGACGAAAAAGTCAGTACCTATAGTGATTCAAAAGTTAAAACTTCCACTATTAAGTTTTTAAATGAAGGTAAGAACTTTGGCCACATTAAAAGTAATCAACCTATTGATTATTATTTTAGATTTGAGCAGGTTTCAACGTGCTCTAAAGATAAGCTAAAAGTTGGTATTGAAGTTTCGTTTGAGTCATGCACTAGTGTTGATGGTAAACCGCAAGCTAAAAACGTTAAGGTGATAGTTTGAGGCTGCAACTCGACTTTATTGCCTATATTCAGCGCATGCTCGTTGAGGGCGATTTTAGTGCAACCTACAAATTTGCATTGCTGCATGCTTTGGCTGATGTATGTGTTGAGCAGCCACTTCAGTCAGAGCAAAGTGAATTGGTCATAGAGCTGCCAACTCTTGCTGACAAACTCATTACTTTGTATTGGCATCATGCAATGCCGTTTCCCTCAGAACATACTGGTGAAAGTGCATTGCTTTTACAAAATACCGGTGCGCAATCAAAAGTAATTAACGTATTGTTTGAATGCCAACAAAACAATATTCGTAATTTACGCCAACTAAAGCAAAGTGGTTTTTACAAGTCGACTTTTAATGCTGCTATGGCAACATTAAAAAGTGGCCCACTTTGGCGCTTACAAATACTTGCCAAGCAAGAAGAGTGCTTTTTATATCCGCACACTAAAAGTTCTAAATACATTACTTTAAATGCAGGCATTGCCAGTTGTTTTAGGCGTTTTTACGATCTAGTAACGTATTTGGCTAAAAATGCATGGCTGCAAAAAATTCAAAGCATAAAGCACAACCAAACACTTATTGGTCCGCAAAGCCAACTACATGACTTTTTATTTGGCTTTGACCGCAATGCACTCACCAAAGCAAAACCTGTTTTGGTAGAGCTGCAATCTAACAATTGTTTTTATTGTCAAAAGCCAATGAAAAACGATGTTGAAGTCGATCATTTTATACCGTTTGCCCGCTACGCTAACGACTTAGGCCATAATTTTGTGGCAGCGCATCGCACGTGTAATAACAATAAACGTGACTTTTTAGCGGCGCAACAGCATCGAGAGCGCTGGCAAAACCAAAACTTGGTTGTTAACAGCCAAATTATTAGTAATGAGCTAAGTGCGTATTTTCACTGCGATGCAGATAAATCACTCCTAGTAAGCAATTGGGCGTATCAGGTGGCACAAGCCAACAATGCAAAATTATGGCTTGGAAATAAAGACCATTTTGAACAAGCAAAACCAACTGCCGACATAGTGACTTTCCCACAAGCAAAACAACCTGAGTTAGATCAAGTCGCTGAGCCCGAAGTTAGCTTAAAATCAATTAATAACGCATTAAAGCTGCCGTACTTCCCCAATATAAAAATAGCCTGTGGGCATTTTAAAACAGGGGATGAAAGCGATATGGAATTAATGGATGCGCCAATTGGCGCGGGCAAGCTAGACCCGCAAGTGCATTTTTTAGCACACGCATCGGGTAACTCAATGAATGGCGGTAAACACCCAATACTTGATGGTGATTTACTGTTACTTGAGCTTATAACGTCCGATAAAGCAGGCTCGCTGCGCGGCCAAATAGTCGCTATAGAGCGGGATGATATAGGCGGGGAAGGGCAGTATTTACTGCGTAAAGTTAATAAATTATCTAATGGGCAATATGAGCTAATTGCTCAAAACCCAGATTACGAGGTAATGATTGCTGATGAAAGCATGCGAACCTTCGCACGGTTTAAACAAGTGGTTGTGGAATAGTCGTAGTTACGCTTTAACTTGTAGGCGCAGAGCTTGCTCGCGCGAAAAGCGCTTTTACCATGATTTTTACATGGTTTGGGAAAGGAATTAATAACCTCTATTCGAGGTTTTATCGCGTTGGCGATGGCAACCAAAGGGCGGCTGCCGCCGACCGCCCTTTGGAATCCCACGGCGCGCCCGAGGATCACACTGTGTCCTCAAGTTAAAAATTGATGTGAACGTAAGCGCCGTGTATTCGCCATCCATGGCGAAGTCACGGCTTAACTTGCATCCATGCAAGTGATTACTCATCAATTCATAACTTTCGGGTGTGATCACGGGGAGTTGGAGTGTGTTGGTAGATTGGTGTTTATGAATGTAGGCGCGAGTTTTCTCATAAGTTGTATATCAATATTGAAGAAAATAACTTGTCTTCTTGTATTAAAATTAAAAGGGATTTGAAAATTGGAACAGCTTTTTCATATTGCGACTAGATATTATTTTGCTTTTGAAAGCAGTAAAGGCCTAAATTTTAAAATGAAGCGTAACTGGTTTTTTACAATTGCTCTAGCCCCTCTTTTTCTAGGAATGTGTTTTTTAACATTTTACCTTTTAATTATAGAGTCTAGTACGACTCAGAAGTGGCTCAGTATAGCTGCGTTATTTTTTAGTGAATTTGCTTTTCTTTTTTCTTTCACAAGTTTGCAAGAAAAAAAGAAAAAGTTGATTCTTGAAAAGCATGGTGAAAAAAGTGGTGATAAACGTGCATTATTTCGTGCTAAAAGAAAGTGGCTTCTAAAAGAGCTTGGCATCAAAAGTACAGAGTTTTTTGCTACAGCAGAGCAGTATGAAAAAATGCTTAAGTATTACTTTGAGAGAAAAACACCCTATGAGAATTATTGGCAAACGTTCTTTTCTAATTTATTTAGTGATAGTTCAAAGGCAAGAATCTTAAGCTTATTCATTTTTTTAATGTCAATTTGTTTCTTATTAGTAATGAAAGGTGTGAGTGATTCAGAGGTATTTTTCGAACTACTTGAACTAAGTAATTTGATTTCAGGCTTTTTTCTAATTTTACTTTTTTCATTTGGGTTGCATGTTTTCATAGAAACTGTAAAAGCTTTAATCCGTCTTATTGGTTTAATAAATTCAATAATTATCATACAGTTCGAAAATAAGCGTTCTGAGTCAGATGAAGTGCTGAGAGTCTTTATTAAAGATTTATTGTTACTAAGTAGGTTGGATAACAGGATTAAAGTGATTAATTGATTACCCTAAAGATCTAAATATAGTTAACTTTAGTTTTGGAAAAGGGATTTAAAGACCTCTATACGAGGCTTTATTGCGTTGGCGATGGCAACCAAAAAGAGGCTGCCGCCGACCTCTCTCTGAACTCTCTCGGCGCGCCCGAGGATCACACTGTGTCCTCAAGTTAAAAATTGATGTGAACGTAAACGCCGTGTATTCGCCATCCATGGCGAAGCCACGGCTTAACTTGCATCCATGCAAGTGATTACTCATCAATTTATAACTTTCGGGTGTGATCACGAGGAGTTGGAGTATGTTGGTAGGTTGGTGGTTATGAATTAAGGTAGACAGAGTTCTTATTTTCAAATAAGTTGCGATAAAACTGAAAGTTAATTCAACTAACTTATAACTTTAAGGGATTAAAAAAATGGCAATACAGCCAATTAAATTTAGTAAATCATGTATAAAAACATTAACAGCTGTAGAAGCGGATGAAGCGCGCTCACATCAGCACGAATTTCAAGGAGTTGCTCCGTTAAAAGAAATGTTTGGATATGCTAAATTAACTACCAAAGCTACTTTTTCAATTAGAGGTAGTAGCGATTCGTACCCAGTGGATCTAATATGGTATGATGCTAGAGAAGGAAATCCTAATCGTTCTGCTGAATATAGATTATATTTTCAAAGCTCCCCTGTAATGGAGGCGGCTCAAGAGGGGGATGTAATCGTAATTGGATATGATAAGAATAATAATATTCACTGTGAACTTATTCAGAGCCAAAGATTAACAAATCAAAATACTCAATGGCAAATATCCCAAGACACAGCACATTATTGATGCTGCTAGTTATGTTTAATTAAATTAGCTAAGCACGTTCCTAATCTGTAACCTAAAAGTGGTGGAACTGCATTACCTACTTGAGTATATTGCGGTACTTCAAACTTACGCATTTGCCCGCCTGTAGTAACTTTTGAGCGAAATTCAAATTGGTCAGGAAATGATTGTATTCGAGCCATTTCCCTTACGGTTAGTACGCGAAGTTCGCTTTTATCGTAATGGCAGGCGTCGTCTGGGATTGATAGCGCCGCAGGTGCCGGAGAATCTGCAATTAAAGCTTTTTGAGTTTGCTTTTTAGTTGGGTGCTCTAATAGATACTGGATTAGAGCAGACTTATTTTTAAATTTAACCAATTTATTTTGCTGATTTAAAAACTCTTTATTGAGTAATAAAGCTGTGCTCTCATTACTTAAGGTTGCTACACCATTTTTAAGAATATTAAATACGTCTTTTGTTACTTGTTTTTTATCAATATCTTGTAATATTTGGTAAATTCTAAAACGTCTTTTTACAATATCACTATTGGCTCTTAGTACATGATTTTTTAGCTCAGTAACATCCCCTAGGACACCTGAAAAATGAGTATTTAATTCTTTAATATATGATGATGTTTTTGATGGACTAGTTAACTTTAAATCATCAAGTGCATCTTTTACTGTTGCGGCATTATCTGCGACTAAGGAGCTAAGAAAGCTATCTTTAAATAACTTAAAATGCTCTGTTTTTGTTATGTCAAAATAGGGCAAATCACCAAATTTTACGCTATTAATGTTCTTTTTAGCTTTTTTATAAAAGCTAACAGATTGCTTGAACAATTCTATTTCAGTTTCATTTAAACTCTTAAGCTTTTCAAAATAGTCTCCACGTATTGCAATCATGATGAAGCGAGGTCTGTTTTGAGCTATTCCAGAGAACCTTGCGTTAATATGAAGACAAAGTGGAATGTACCCTTTAGTTGCAAATACTTTTGCAACTTCATACCACGCATGAAATTGGTTTCCTTCTTCGTCCTTAAAAGCGCGTAAGATACCTGTTACGTTTTCAAGCATTGCAATTTTAGGGCGAACTAGAGATACGAAAGTTGCAAATTCCCATGGTAAAGTATTTTTATCGCAATCTTTTTTACGCATACCCGCCATACTGAAACTTTGGCATGGTGGTCCGCCTGAAACTAGATCTAACTCACCTTTGCCAAATGAATTATGTAGTTCATCGCATAGCTCTGAATTTGCCTTTAACAGTTTATTAAGTTCAACAATACTGCCAACTATAAGTTTATTTTGAATGTTTTTTAAGTCACTAGGTAAATCAGAGAACCCATCTTTATTGTCGAACTCAGGAAAGTTAAAAGGGTTTTCTCTTAATCTAGGTTTTAAATCTTTATAACTACTGTTTAACCACAGTGTATTTTGTGGAATTAAGTTATCTTCAGCTAGTTGTGCTAAATCTTCTTTAAAAAAGTTATAAGCAAAAGTTTCTGCTGCCATTGGAGAGAGTTCATTAGCAAGTACGGTATTAAAACCGACACTTTCTAGTCCTAATGTTAAGCCACCACAGCCTGCAAACAATTCAATATGATTCAAAACACACCAAGTAATAAATGAAAACCATCGAATTTTACGGTAATCGCTCTTAAAAGTCCAGGTAAGAATTTATTATTTTATATGTTGACTTAAGAGTATGAAAAGAATAAGTTAATTTAAGGCTTATGAGAGTAGCCTTCCTTCCTGTAAAGACCCTTTGTGTCCTCTCTGTAGAGAAAGTTGTGAATTCGCAGCTAGATTTACAGTGTTCGGACTGAAATCAATGAATAACTTTAACTACATATATTTACGGCACGGGAAGTGCCATCCTGATTATAGGAAAAGCGTTTAGCGTCACCCATTAAACCTAAATTTATTTTAGCTGCGATGAATTCCAAAATATTTGGACCATCGAAAATGATAAATGAAAAACGACTTAAACAAGAAGCAAAACTTTTAAAGAAAAACAATGACAGTTTAAATCAAGCCCAAGCACTAAATATTGTTGCTCGCAAATATGGTTATCCTACTTGGCCTGATGTTTCAAAAGAGTTAAAAAAGCAAGAGATAGAAGGTATTCCCATACCAAGTATTTCAACAAATTTTGTTGAATACAATGAAGTTGAAATGTCAGATAAGGATTATGAAGTTTATGATCAAGAAAGGGCCAGTGACTTACAATTAGACCAAAAATTATTGTTAAGAAGTAATACTGTTGCTTTGACCAAGTTAGGTGTAGAGTTTTCTCTTTTTGAGCCTACGCAAACAGGTTTGAATAAATCTATTCTGGATGCAACTCAATCAGTAAGAGATCATTTCGAGTTAGAGGAATTTCATTATTATTTCCAACAAGAGCAAGGTGTTATAAGAAAAGAAGTTAGCTACTTAGTTAATCAGAATGAAATAAAAGAAATTGTTGGAAGTTTTTACCGCCCTAAAACTAAGCAGGGTGATCCAAGGATGTGGTATAGGCAATTACCAAAGTTTGCTACTGCAGGTGAGCAAGTTGCCATTATTATATACCAAGGCTCACCACACCTAATTAACCTGAGTCGCATTGATTTAGAGGTTGAACTACAGAGCCCCTATAGCCAAATTTATAAATTAATAACAAACTACGTAAACAAAGAGTTCTCTTATTCAGCAGAGCTACTTAATAAGATAAAAGAATTAGCTATAAAGCCATTCAAAGCACAGCGAAGTGGTGATACAGCAATAGGTTATACATTAGAGACTTTACTTGGCATTGATGCAAATTCATCAAAAGATCCGGATTACCATGGTATAGAAATAAAGTCTGGTAGAGGAAGTAAAAACCGGACAACTTTGTTTGCCCAAGTTTCTGATTGGAATTTAAGTCCTTGTGGTTGCAAGGGACTTGATTTTACTAAAGGCTCTAGTGCAAAAATTTTAGATAGGTACGGCTATGAAAGAGAAGATGATTTTAAATTGTACTGCACAGTCAGCACTCAACGCCAAAATACTCAAGGACTGCATTTTATATTTAACAAGCAAAAGGATCAGCTTGAAGAATGGTATCGAAATGAAGAATTAGTCGCTGTTTGGCCTGCTAAGTTATTGAAAAAAAGGCTAATTGAAAAGCACTCAGAGACTTTTTGGGTGCAAGCTAAAAGCTTCAAAGAAGGTGGTGAGGAATTTTTTCAACTAGAAAAAATAGTTCACACTAAAGCACCTGTTTTGAGTCAGCTCATACCATTGATCTGTTCAGGTGTTATTACAATGGATCATTTGATAAAACGTTCTGGTAAAACTGGTCGTGTTACAGAAAAGGGGCCGCTATTTAAAATAGATAAAAGAAATTTAGAGCTACTTTTTCCTGAGCCAATAACATATTCACTTGTATAAGGAGGTACAAGATGAATAAGAGAAATACAACTTATACGCGTATAACTAAAATTCCGGAAGAGTTATATAGTGAAGCAGAGTTTCGGGCTAATAATTTACCAATACATAAAAAGTCTCATCGAAAAGGTGAAGCAAATGTTATTGGTTGCTTAGGAGAGCTGATTGCTGAGTACTGGATGAAAAGGCATGATATTTTATATTGTCCAGAACTAGAAAATACTAAATATGATTATAAGCTAAAAAATGGCTTGACGATTGACGTTAAAACCAAAGATAGAAGATATAAGCCAAGAATCGATTTTGATAATAGTGCTCCTCTTTATAATCACTCTCATCAAAAGCCTGATTACTTTTTATTTATCTCATTAGAACGAGATAAAAGTGATTTGTCTAAAAATTTGAGAAGATTCCATAGTGCTCATATAGTTGGGTCTATTAGTTATGAAGAGTTGGATAGAATCGGTATCCCATTTTTAGAGAATGAGGAAGATTGGAGGAATAGAACAAAATTCTGGACTGATTGTTTAAATGTAGAAATGTGGCAACTAATTCCTTTAAGCGAAACGGTTGATATTTTCAAGGGGTTAACTGATGGCCCCAGTTCACAAGCAGCTATAAATATTAATATAGTAAAGGAAATGAAAAATCGTATCTATAATAAGCAACTTAGAGAAAGGAAATTACCAGTTATTTCAGTTTTTTAATAGCCGTAATTTATTTGGGTTTGCATAATTTACCCTTCGAGTAACACCAAACACACATGCTGAGTTATCTTCCCGGTGATCACACCCGAAATTGAATTAATGGTGAGTAATTTACAGTATGGATGCTGTTAAAAAGCGTAGCTTGGCCACGGATGGCCTATCTACGCTGGTTACGTTCATATCATTAATTTAAAATTGAGGAAGCAGTGTGAGCCTCGGGGCGCCGTGGGGTTCCAAGGGGCGGTCGGCGGTATCCGCCCCTTGGTTGTCGTCGCCAACGCGACATCTGTTTAAAAGTAGTATTTATTTCGCTGCGAGCCCAATGAGCAATGCTGTTAATGCTGCCCCAGCAACAAACGCACCTAAATCAGATTCTGCATTTTTTGCATTGCCTCTTGGGGGCATTTTTACTTGTACAACTTGATTACTTTCTAAGTTTTTAACTGTTTTCTCAACAGCAGAAATTATGTCTAATACACTCACATTCATCGCTTTAGAACAAATAAACATCTGATCGACAGAAAATGTCGACTTACCTGATTCCAACCTGCTGTAACTAGCTTGTGTTAGTCCTAATGCTTTAGATAAGTCTGTTTGTTCAATACCTAATTCCTTTCTTTTATTTGCTATCACCACACCCAAAACGGATGAGAAAGAAGTTAATTTATCATTCATAAATATATCCTTAACTAAATTTAAGAGTTGCACAAAGCAAAAAAAGCGGTATATTACTTTAACGACATAATATACGTTTAAAGTATATTATGTCGTTATTTGTTTTATTTTAACTTAAAGAGGTTTATATGCATAGTTTTAAAGTTGGAGATATCCTGTATCGAAGTAAATTGTTGGTACAGCATGCGGGTGTTGTTGTTGGGGATAATGCTGTTTTACATAACTCTCCTTCTGGAGTAGAGATATGTTCGTTAGCTAAATATGGCGAAGGTAAAGTTATTAAGGTTATTTCTACTAACTTGCCAGAACCAGACAAAGAAGAATTTATAAAAAGAGCACTAGAGTTAGTTCAAGAGGGTAAAAAATATCAACTATTTAATTTTAACTGTGAACATTTGGTTTCTTCAATTAAAGATTTAAAACCAACGAGCTCTCAAGTGACAGGTGTTGCAATAGGATCTATCATTGCTGGCCTATACAGCCTTTCTCAGGGAAGTGATAAAACTATTACAGCTATAGGTATTGGTGCAATTGGTGGTCTGCTGATCACTAATCTTTCTAGGAAATATGACTATGAGATACAATCTTGACGGTAGGGATTGAGGTAAATATGTAAATCATCTTCGCCACTACAAGTGCGACATGTATCTATTTTTAATGTATAAAGAATGAGTTGTTATTACAGGAACTCGTCATGGATGATTTATTAAACCAAGGTTTAAGCCTTTTAGTTATTGTTGGTAGCGTCTACTCGTTACTAGGTATTTTATTTTTTAGAATATGGCTTCACCAAAAAAATGCAAAGCTACCGGTCGACCGGAAAAAGCTTAAACGCGTTGCAGCTCAAACTCTAAGTGAACAAGTCAATGATAATATTGTTGATGTTATAGGCTTAATTTTCTTGTCTGTTTTAATTGTTACAATGCCTTTTGCTATCAAAGGGATTGCTGAAGTTTTTGCCAGCGGTAATGTTAATTACTTCCTAATTGTTTTGATTATTTTAGGTTTAGCTTATGTAGCAAGAAAGCTGTGGGTTAAATCTAATTATTTAATAAAACTAAAGCTCGGCCGTGATGCTGAACTTGCTGTTGCCTCTGAACTTATAGAATTACAGTCACATGGATATCAAGTATTTCATGATATACAAGCTGATGGTTTTAACATTGATCACTTAGTTGTTGGGGCAAATGGCATTTTTGCTATTGAAACTAAAGGCAGACACAAGCGAATAAAAGACGATAAAAATTACAAGGTTAAATTTGAGAATAATCATTTAGCATTTCCCTCTTGGTTTGAAAGTAAGCCATTAGAGCAAACTCAAAATCAAGCAGACTGGGTGAACAAATGGTTATATGAAGCAACGGGTTTTAATACTCAAGTTTTCCCTGTTGTGTGCTTTCCTGGTTGGTTTGTTGAACTAAAGCAGCGCCCACTCTTTCCGATTGTTTCACATAAACAATTAGTGAAAACGATTCTTACGATGCGACAAGTAAATTTAAACCAAGAGCAACAACGCGCTATTTGTTATCAGGTAGTACAGCGCTCTTTGCATGAAAGTAAAGCAATTTAAAAGCTGCTCTTTCAGGTTCAGATGAGTGTAACTGAATACGCGACTACTTTGAAAAATAAGTAACAATGCAAAGACAAAGCATCATACCTGTGACTGAAATCAAGTGGACTGCGCCTAACACTTTGTCAATTGGACGAGAGTACTTGGCTACAAAACGTCCATCAAACATCGGAGTTGGTATGCGGGAGCGTTCAAAAAACATCGCAAATACATAAAATGAAACACTAGCGCCAATACCTTTGTCCCAATTTGGGGGAAGCACTCCATCCTTTTCCATATTTTTATTAATATGTTTGACTGAAATTCTCGAAAATAAAATGCCAGAGGCAAAAGTACCTATCATAAATACGAACAGAGAATATCCAGCAAAATGAGCTGCGGGCATTTAAAAGACCCCTTCAAATATAGGTTTTCTGTCGTATATGTTTTCAGACGTTTTTTTCATAAATTTATTCATTTTTATACTTGCTGTAAAACCGACATATAACCCTACACCTATCGCAATAACCCATCCATAAGGAGTTAACATAAGCAAAGAGCTGAGTGCTGTGGTAGTAATCGAACCGACATAAATACCAGATGCGGTAGATGCACCAAAACTGGCTAGCTCAGTTGATAAACTTCTTTGCCAGTCGCCACCATTTTTGTAATCGTTGTAAACCGAGTTTGCTCTAAAAGCGCCATCGAGTAAAATCATACCATTACCAAGCCAACGGCCCGTATTTTCAATATATTTAATTTTTTTAAACTCTGCGGTGCTGCTTATATCTAATTTAGTGGAGTGTCTGGCACTTTTAGCTATATGAACGCCACGATTTGGGTTAGACCAAACCGTTCCTCTACGACTTGCACGGTTAGTATTCATAAAACGTTGTAGTTCAGCTTGATATTTAAGCTGAAGCTCTTTAAATAGTTCAAGAGCTTTTTGCTCTAAAGCGACCATATGATATTTGGGCATACCTGACTTATGTGCGGCTCGTATATCTTTTAAAGATACTTCATATTGACCCGCTAAAGTAACAAATTTTGAACTGCGAGCTTCTATTGATGTGGCACCTGAACCAACAATACCATGTGCGTTGCTTGATAAAAATGGTATAACTTGAGCTTGAAAGTCAGAAATAGCAAGTAATGTTTCGCTGCCAAAATCTCGCAGCATTCCAGCTATGTTTCTTCTTGATTGTGCTGGTAAAAATGCAAATTGATTGACTATATTTTTTTGTTCTGTTGTGGGAGCGCTTAAAGAGTCAGTGTATTCTTTACGCCAAATATAGGGTGTACCTGAGGTGATTACTTTAGTTTTTATGTGATTGTTATCTTGTGAGAAAGTATTGTTTTTATCAGTTTTACATTTTACTACTTCTGCAGTAACTGCATCCAAGCAGATTCTAATTTCTAGAGCCATGATCAGTATCCTTACCTTTAATCTATTACCATAAATGCTAACGCCTTTTAGTTTAACCGTCAATGCCAAGCATGCAGGCAATAACAGAAGGCGTTGTAAGAAATATATTATTATGAGGCAGGACTGGAGGGGTTAAATAATGGCACTTTTTTGGTTGCCGTCGCCAACGCGACATGTATAAATAAAGGTGACGAGCGGCGGGCTTTGAGTATTAAAAGCTACGCTTTTCGCGTCAGCAAGCTTATCGCCTTTGGTGGTAAAGGTTCTAGGTTAAAGGTGTTAGGAGCTAGGGAAGTGACTAGGGGCTGGGGGTAATTTGTAGCCCGCCGCTCGTTGCCCTTCACCCGAACCCCGTAGCTTTTATTTTCTCATTTGCCCTCATTGTTTTCTCTTTGTGCAAATTGTTTTTAAGTGATTTATTCACAAAGAGGTTATAAGGCGCTGCGCTGAAGAGGTAAGAATAAAAAGGTGCTCAAGGGAGGTAACTAGGCGCTAGGATATTTGCATAAGCTCGATGCACGCAGCCCGTTGTGTGAGGCCGTTATTGAGTTTTTATTTAAAGGATAGTGTGCTATCACTCTTTTAATGTCGTATGTTTGCATTGTTTAGATGTCGTATGTTTGCTATATTTTATCTAAGCAACGAGAGTAATTAATATGACAGTAGCAAGTAAAGTAACCGCAAGAATAAATCGCTCGAAGCGTTATGTTTTTGAGCGCGCTGATTTTGCTGATATTGCAGGTTACGACCAAGTTGGCCGTGTTTTAAAAAAGCTGGTAGATAGTGGCCAGTTGTTACGCATTGGCTATGGGCTTTATACTAAAGCGCGAGAAAATCGCATTACTGGTAAGTTAATGCCAGCATCACCTGCGGGTGCAGATGGAGTCATTTTAGAAGCTATTGAAAAACTGGGCGTTGAGTACCAGTTTGATGAATTTACACAACGCAGTCTTGAGGGTGAAAGTTTACAAATTCCCGCTTCATTTAAAATAATGACCAATAGCCGGTTTAAGCGTAAAATTGTTGTAAATAATAGCGCTATCAATGCGAGTTGATAGCGATTTATTTTTAGATGTAGCGGATGCTCTTGGTATGGGTAACCCTGCCATTGTTGAAAAAGATTACTATGTAGTTGCACTACTTAAGCTACTTTGTGAGTTATCTTTTGATACGCATTTTTTAGTTTTTTCAGGCGGTACGGCATTAACAAAGTCAGGCATTAAAACTCATAGGATGTCTGAAGATGTTGATATAAAAATCATTCCTAAAGATTTAACTGCTAACACGTCTAAAACTAAATGAAGAAAGTCTAGAAAAGCGCTCCACTTACAGTTAATTGCTGCAATTAATTCACATGATTATTTTTCTGTAGAAAATACTCCAACTGTTTTTGATGAATATAGATACCAACAAATTGATATTCGCTATCCTCAAGCCCATTCAAAAGCCCCATGTTTACGACCGTTTATTAAATTAGAGCTTATAGAAACATTACTTTTTGATAATGTACAAAGCCGCAATATATCTTCTTTAGTGAACGAGGTAACTCAACAGGCACCAGAAGTGCCGCTGATGGATTTTTCTAGCATTAAGAGTACACAAGCTGAAAAGTTAGTGTCTATGCTTAGGCGCACAGCGAGCTTTGCACGTGATAATAAAAGAGACGATGATCCTGCGCTAATTCGCCATATTTATGATACGTATTATATTCAACACGCTGGATTGGCGAATGTTCAAGATGTAGTACCTTTAGTGCAAAAAGTCATTGCGGAAGATATTACCCGTTACGGTAATCAGCATTTAGAATTTATGGCAGAACCGATTATTGAACTTAAGTTTGCTTTAAACGTGTTACAAACTAATCCACTCTATGAAACGCGCTTTAATGAATATGTTGTTCCAATGATTTACGGTAGTCATAAATTGCTCTGGCAAGAAGCATTTGATGTATTTAAATCATTTTGCAAAGATGTTTTAAATGATATTGAGCTTTAACCGTCAAATTTGAAAAGTGCTGTATTTTCATAATCACTACACACTAATGCTCGGAGCGCCGAGGTGACAAATGACCACAAAAATATCTGGAATATTTTTGAACACTTTTGCTGAAAGACGCCGAGCGACGAGTTGCGGGTTTCGAGCCAAGCTGCATGCCTACGGTGGTAAAGGTACTAGGTTGTGTTCGTTGCCAGTCGCTTGTTGCTCGAAACCGAAATTGGCGTTTAAAATAATCACAGCTAAAACTGGTTTCTACGATTTCAACTTACCAATTAATACAATGAGGCAATTAAGCATGCTATTCGCCTCATTTTTTGAGGCGAATAATGGCGTGAAAGTAACCTAATTTAAAAGCGGTAGTTTTCGCGTCAACAAGCTTAACGGCTATGGTGGTAAAAGCAGCTTACTTCGAGTGACGAGCAGCGAGGCGCGGGTAAAATGCAAATGCCTATAAATACGCGATGTAAAATCGTTACTACAGAATAATATTTGGCTTTTGTACGGGCTTCGAGTAACGAGCTTTTGCTAAAACCTAGCTCGTAGCCCGAAACCCGCGTTCCAAACAATAAAGCCCCGCCAGGTCAGTCGGCCAGGGCGTTATTTGTGGGCTGATAAGCGCCATTATCTAACGCATCAAAGTAGGCTTGATAACGGCCGTTTTGCTTAAATTTAAGTAATTGCTGATTAAAAATTTCAAGCCGCTGTTTACTGTATTTGTTATTTTTAGGGAACATAATAAAGCTTTGGTTTATGAGTAAAGCTTTGGGATGATGGTTAATAGAGCTAAATAAGTTAGGTAACTTACTGGCCAAGATGTAATAGCCGACGCTTTTTTCTTCGGCAAAGGCGTCAATTCTGCCCATAGCTAAGCGTTTAAAGTTTTGCTCTGTGGTACTTACTCGCGACATATCAAATAGACCCGCTTGTAGTGCTTTATCAAACTCTTCGCCATAGCTGTAAGCAAGCCCACCACCGAGTAATAAGCCTTTTAAATCGTTTAGGTTTTGCCAATCAAAAGGGCGTTTTTTGTGATAAAAAAATACAAAACGCTCGTTTAATACAGGTTCACTGTAAAAATAATCCTCAGTGCGTTGTTGTTCAAACATCCATACGGCGGTGGCTGCGTATTTATCATTAATGGTGTCGTGGTAAGCACGCGGCCAAGGTAAAAAGGTAAAGTTAACCTTAATATTGGCTTGTGCAAATAAGTCGGTGATCAAATGGGCAATTACACCTTGGTGAGGCAATGATTCACTCATAAAAGGGGGCCATTCGCCGGTACTTATATTTAAAGTAGTGGTGTGTGTGGATTGCTCGTCTTTAGGTTGAATTGCTTCAATTGCGTTACTGTAATCACTCACCAAAGCCATCAGAAAAAAAGATGCGGTAAAAATAAGGTATCTTAATTTAGCTGATAACATCACGTGCATATGTATAGTTTACTCCTTCTGAGCCATTAGGTTGAGAGTGGCGCTGTTTAAAAAGTAGGCTATTGTAGTGAGTAAAACTGAATGCAGGCTTAAGTTAAATCAATCCGCAATAATACTTAATCATTTTACGGGGCTAAATATGTCGCTACCTGCGTTAAAAATTCTTTTTTATAACAACTAAATAGAAAACTTTTGCCTAGCTATCAACGCGTTTTTCCAGCCTCAAAATAGACCACTTAATTAAGCGAATTGGTACTAGATTTAAAGCCACCTTTGAATACGTTCAGCGTACTCTATTATTCTTTTGTTTGCATGTTTTTTGCACGTTCTTCAGCTTCAATTAGTGCTTGTGATTTAGGGGCGCGTTGTTTTTCTTCTATTTTCGGTTTTTGCGGAGAATTTGGATCCCAACTTTCATCAAGCGATAAGTTAGCAAATGGGTTGCTGCTTTTTGGCGGGATATCAGGCTTAGTGGGTTCAACTGGCGATACTTTTACTTGTTCTGGTTTTATCGCACTTTTTTTAGTGGGTAAGGGGGCGTTGGGATCGAAGGTGCGTATTTCAGGCTCTTTAAAGTCGTGCTCGGTAGATGGCATTAACGGTGAGCGCAGTTGTTTAGGCGAATGTAAGTCTGCCTTTGGCTGTTGAGGCGAAATGGGCTCAGCTGCAATAGGTGTTTCTTTTTTAGTCGCTGGTACAGGCTCGCTAGGCTGATTAACCGGCTTGCGCTGTTTTTTGATTGGTTTTGCTTCAGGGTCAAAGTCTCTTACTTGTGGCTCTGCATGCTCGGTGGCATTTTTTATCCGTTCTAAAGTGGCTTTAGCGGCGGCTTCAAACTCTGCGGTATTCGGTACTTGCTTTACTTTAACGGTGCTTACTTCGCTTGCGTCTAACTCGACACTTTCGGTTGTTGTTTGTTGCTCGTTTTTGCTGGTATCAAGAGTCTTAGATTCATCAATAGCAGTACTACTTTGCTTGTCATCGCACTTAGTAGGAGGAGCAGCTAGTGGCATACTAGTTTCAGCAGACGTGTTATTTTGCTTAACATTGCGCAGGCGCATCAATACAACAACTCCAACTATTACCACCAAGAGTAGCGCCACACTGGGTAATACTAGCGACAACATGTTTGATTCTTTAGGGATTGATGAGGCAACGCCTTTAACTTGCTCAGTGGCATTTACAGTAACCGGCATGGCCGTTTGTAAAGGCTCTACCGTGGTTTTTGTGACAGCTGAAGTTGTGTTGCTTTGGGGGGTTGTATCAATGCTAAATTGATCATTTTTTAGAGCATCATTTTGTTCTGCTGTTGTTTTATTGGTTTGCGGCTCATTAGGCTCGGTAGTTGCTGCTGGTTCAGTTGTGTTCTGAGTGCGCTCTGTACTTTGATTGGGCGCTGTTGCTAGTTGCTGTATAAGCGGTGACTTAGCTTGCTCTTGCCCAATGGGGGTTACAACTGATGAAACAGGCTCATTTACTTGCTGTTTAATAATTTTAGGTTTGGGTTGTTCAATAATAGGTTGCGCTTTAGGCTTTGCCGTTGATTGAGTACGTGTAGCCGGATTGCTGCAGTTTTTTTTGTAGTCGCGAGCAGCGTTACGGTACTTTCGGCTGGTTTTGTCATTGCTGTATTGCTGCATTTCTTGTTTTATAAGAATGCACATCGCTTCGTTGTAAGCGCTACTACTAGCACTATAAAACAAAGCAAAACAAAAAAATAAGCAACTCAGTAACGGTTTCATAAAACTCAAAAGCGGTTAAGCATCAATGCCCTAATTTTAAGCGCAAAGTAAAAAATTATCTAGGGCTTAGCAATTTCACGATCTGAGCATGGCTTAGTCAATAACCATTAAGCTACGGTACTCGTCGTAAGCAAATTGGTCGGTCATGCCGCTTATGTAATCTTGGATGAGTCTACATCTGTAATAAAACTCATAAGCCGCAAAGTGGTCGGGCTCTTCTTGCATGGCATTTATGGCGTGCTGATAGCTACTTAAATGTTTTTTAGAGAGCTTTTTAACTAATCGTGACTCTATTAATAAACGGTTGTCGCCATGTAGTGCGCGTTTAAAGTCGTCGCTAGTTAATTGTAGTAATGGCTTATAGCATTCTAGTAGGCCGTTAATAATACGATAGCCTTGTAGTTCGAGCTTTTCGACCTCTTTATGAGAAAATACATGCTCAAGTGCCACTTGTTTAAGGGCTTGGGTTGCAGCATGTAAGTAACTGCGATCTTCTAATAATGCATGATTAAAATCACCATGATAAATTGGCTCTATATTTTCAATAAAGCGTTTTGCGGCATGATTCACTAATGGATGCAGTAACGATACGCGTAAATAAATAAAAAATTCACTATTAAAATTAAAGGGCTGTGCTTGCGCGCGTTCAATAGCGTAATTAATTGCATCATCTACAAAGCTTTGGTGCTGGGTGTCGTTTAAGGCTAAGTTGATCAGCGCTTTTTGATACTGCTTTTTTAATTGCTCGCACAAATGCTGAGTGCTTATTATGTCTTTTTCTACCGCATCTTCTATGTCAGCCAAGCAATAAGAAATATCGTCAGCGGCTTCCATTATGTAACTGGCGGGATGGCGGCAATGCGGCTCCATTTTTAGCTCAGTTTGCAGTGCCTCTACAAAGCTTTTTTCACTGTAGTAGTAGCCCACTTTTTTCATAATGTAGTTTTTATTTTGTGGGATATCTTGCTTCGCTAAGCTGGCAGGGCGGGTGTACTTTAAAATTGCCGCACTTTGGCTGTAGGTTAAATTTAGGCTGAGCAGTGAGTGAATAATACGTATGCCTTGGGCGTTGCCTTCAAAACTGCAAATATCTTGCGCTAAATGTTTAAAAATAATGCCTATGCTGCTATTAGCTGTTTGGCAACGCTCAGGCGTAATACTTGCCAAGTTAGCATTAAACCAATTATTAATGGCGGCCTCGCCAAAGTGACCAAACGGCGGGTTACCAATATCGTGCATTAGGCAGGCCATTTCTACTAGGGTTTCTAGCGGGCGTTCTAAGCCGGATAAACCATATTCTTTTTGCTGTTGGTAATTTAGATTGGCAAAAACACGCTGCACGATAAATCGACCAACTTGTTGTACTTCTAATGAGTGAGTAAGACGTGAGCGCACTGCTGCGTTGCGCTCAAGCGGAAATACTTGGGTTTTTTGTTGCAGGCGACGAATGGCTGCGCTGTTAATAATGCGGCCACGATCGCTCTCAAGCGCCATTTGTAAATTGGCTGTAGTGCGCTGCATTCGCGCAGGGGTGATTTTGCTACTGAAGTCGATCATGGCAATCCTTTTTATTTTTCACGTTAAGCTCTTATTTAATGCAGAGTTATGTTTTTAGTGAGCCATCTTTAATCTATCAGCATGTATCATAAAGTAACAACTTGCTTTAATATTATTTTTTAAAATTAGCATACATCTATAGGTGTTTAAAATGAAATTATGGATCACAAAGGCAGTCTGTTTTTGCCTTTTGTTAGGGATGAATAATGCGTTTGCAGCCAAAGAGCAAACGGTTGTTATGATCTCAATTGATGGCTTGCGTTGGGATTATATTGAAAAGCACGGCGCACCCAATTTAAAAGCAATGGCTGAGCAAGGGGTTAGAGCACAAAAAATGCAGCCAGTTTACCCTACAAAAACGTTTCCTAACCATATTTCAGTGATCACCGGTTTACTGCCCGTTAACCACGGTATTGTTGATAATAAGTTCTGCGACAAAGCGCGCAATAATCAATGCTACAGCATGGGTAAAGGCCAAAAAGACAGTACTTGGGTACGTGGTACTCCATTATGGAATTTAGTAAAAATGCATGGGCTTAAATCGGCAGTGTATTTTTGGCCTGAGTCGGATGCGCGCTTTAATGGCATGACGCCTGATTACTATTTTCATTATTCTAAACAAGGTGACTACCAAGACAGAATTGACCAAATTGTACAATGGTTAAGTTTACCTAAGGCGCAGCGTCCACGTTTTGTAGCCAGTTACTTTTCGCTGGTTGATAGCATAGGGCATGAGTTTGGCCCAGATGCAGTACAAACACGTGACGCCGTTCATAAGTTAGATGCATTAATGGGGCAATTACGTACTCGCTTGAGCAAATTATCTCAGGATATTAATTTAGTAATTGTTTCTGATCATGGCATGGCAAAGGTTGATCCTGAGCAAAGCATTATTGTCAGCAGTTTACCTAAAGATGATAATTTTATTATTGTGAATACCGGACCTCGTTTACTTATTTATACTAAAAGCGATGCTAAAAATGCGGGTATTGATGCATATAAAGCACGCTTACAAAAAGCGGCTAAGGGGCGTTATAGTGTTTTAAGTAGTGAGCAGCTTGAAGGCTACCATTATAATAGCGGTAGTAGAGTGGGTGATATTGTGGTGCAAACCAATGCGCCTGCGGTATTTAGTAACGGTACTAAAGCGCCTTACTTAGGTACACATGGCTATGCTTATAGTGATGATATGGCTGCCTCCTTTATAGCAGCAGGTCCTGCGTTTAAAAAAGGTGTAAGTATTGAGCTGGTGAATAATTTAGATATTTATCCTGTGCTTGCCAAAGTAATGGGGTTAACGCTAATGAGTGAAGTAGATAGCGATGGCAAAACTTTACTTCCTGCAATAAAAGCAGGTAATGATTAATCATCAAAAAAGAGCGCCGAGGCGCTCCGCAAGGGAAACTTAATTGGTGTAAATGGGTAGTAATTTACCCATTTATTTAATGCTAATTCTTAGAATAAGCTCATTATTCACAATTGAGATTATTTAAAGTTGGCAATACTGGTTTTTGTGTCGGTTACAGTACGAATAGCATATGCTTGGTTAGTCACACCAAATGGAATACCGTTTACGCTCCAATTTGGGTTTGAGAAATAATCGTACTGAGTCGCACTACCAAACACATGCGGGTAAGCCATAATACTGGCAAATTCATTTTGTACACCGTGGCCCATGCCATCAACGTATACACCGCCACTAGTTGCGCCTTGTTTACGAGAGTGTGTCAGGCCTTGATTATGACCTAGTTCATGTACGAATGTTGTAGCACCACAATCAACAGCTGTAATTGAGTACATACGATCGCTCATTGAGCTGTATAAATTGCCATTTGTGCCTTGACCAACCCAAGCAATACCACATGAAATTAAACCGCTACCCGCACTTTGGCCTGTACCTAGTACGGCTACCATGTCTGCTTTCCAATCGTTACGTAAACCATTTACGTAGCTGCTATTTGTCACAGCGTCTAGCCAATCTTCTGAAGGGGTTATTGCGTGGCTACCTAAGTTTTGAGAGCCTACTAAACGCAGTGTAATATCAACGCCATTTTGGCTATATACTTGATTACTAAAAGCAATAAGCTGATTAATCTTAGTGTTAATATTACTGGTAGCGGCAGCTGATTGGTCGGTATATAAAATACCGATATCAATTGTTTCTGCTGATACTGTGCTTGCTGCACATAATGCTGTTGCAATAGCGGCTGTTGATATTATTTTTTTCATAGTCGTATTTCCTTTCTTTTATGATTGCAGTTTTACTGCTGTGTCGTCTTTGTTTAGATTAAAAATTAAATAGAGGGTGACTTTTCATCACTGGGTGCAAACGGATCTCCACCATCAGTATTTTTTGGCGAGGGTTCACCTACTTGGTGTTCTATATGTGATTTGTATAAGTCACGCTTTGCTGCAATCCAGCCATACTGTCCTTTGCTTTCAAACACATAGTTGCCACTTGGGGCTGTAAATTGACCATATACTGCATCCTTGCCAACGGTTAATATGGTGGTGTGCATTGCTCCATTAGCACCAATCACTTGGCCAACAATACTTTTATCGCCGTTACTTGCACTGGTAACGTTAGTTATTTCAGCGCTGTAGGTTTCTGCGGTTTGCGGTATAGCGAGATCAAAATTATCCCCTGCTTTAAGGGCTTTAAGTGCTGCTAAATCAAATTCTATATAGGCTTCATTTTGTAAATCGGTAGGCAGTACTTTTGCCGCTTTAAGTATTTCTTTGGCCTTAGTTGAAGGCTTATTTATTGCATCAAACGAGTCTTCAGTGTCGGCTAGTTTTTCTTCTGAGGGTTTGACTGTAACAGGGTCTTTACTCATATCAATTGGCAATGGCTTACGTGTTTGTTTTACAAACTCAGAATCAACAGGGACGATGTCTACGGCAATAGGGGCTACTGCCTCCTTATCGGTTTTTTTCTGATTCTCAAGCAGCGTATAAATGGCAAATACAGACAAAGGAATAGCGATAATTAAAACAATGTAACGTTTCATCTGTTTCTCTTTTAGGGTAATTGGTGAAATAATTGTTAAGTTTTATATTAAAAATAGGATGAGATCAAATTTAAATTGTAACCATAAAGTGTTAATGGGTTTTTTTATAACTCATTGTAAGTATTTACTTTGCCTTTTTTTGGTATGTGTTTTTAGCTTAAGAATTACGGCTTTTTACAGCAATAATGCGCTCTGCGGCTTGTTTTTAGGTACGCGTTTATTTTTTAAATGGCAATGATTTTGATAGGCAAAAATTGATCAATAAAAAAATTTATTAACGTGATGTTTTTTCATATTCATTATTCAAAATTGCAATGTAAAAATAGGCAAAGTATGTTGTAACGTTAAAGCATGAAATGAGGGAATTATGGCAGGGACTGATCAATTACTTAGTCGCACTATGGCGGGACTTGTTGCCGTTATTATTGGTTTTTCAAGTTCGATAGCATTGATTTACCAAGTGGTGATCACTTTAGGTGGCACACCTGACCTAGTGGCAAGCTGGATATTAATGCTGGGCTTGGTGATGGGCAGTACCTCTATTGTGTTGTCGTTTTATTATAAAGTGCCGATTTTAATTGCATGGTCGACCACAGGGGCTGCACTACTGATTTCAAGTGCTCAAGGCTATAGCTTACATGAAGCGATAGGCGCATTTATGTTATCAGCCTTTTTGGTGCTGGTGTCGGGAGTAACCGGGTGGTTTGAAAAAATCATGAACCGTATTCCTAGTGAACTGGCTTGTGCCATGTTAGCGGGAGTATTAGTGACATTTGGCATTGATGTGTTTAACTTTATGAACGATATGCCATTAGTTATTGGTTTAATGGTGGTGGTGTACTTTATTGGTAAGCGCTTTTTTGCCCGTTTTGCGATGCTAAGTGTGTTGCTAGCGGGTATATTTTTAGCGTGGTATATGGGTAATATCGATACCAGTACCGTGCATTGGCAAGCCAGTAGTTTTGCATATATAGCGCCAAGCTTTAGTTTGCAGGCATTTGTAAGTATAAGCATTCCTTTATACATAGTAACTATGACCTCACAAAACTTACCCGGTTTCGCTATTTTGAAAGCACATAATTATAAAGCGCCTATATCATCGTCATTAACTGTGACCGGGTTAATAAATTGTGTGACGGCTCCCTTTGGCACTTATTCTATAAATTTAGCAGCCATAACAGCGGCTATTTGTATGAGCGAAGAGGCTGATAAAGACCCTGATAAGCGTTATTGGGCAAGTATTGCTGGTGGCGTGTTTTATATAATAATGGCGCTATGTGCGGCTATGCTTGTGGCAATTGTGGCAAGCTTGCCACAAGCATTGGTGTTAGCGTTGGCGGGTATTGCTTTGTTTGGCACTATTGCCAATAGTTTACAGCAGTCTTTGCATAGTGCTGAATATACTGAAGCGGCTATCATTACTTTTTTAGTCACTGCCTCAGATTTAACTTTATGGTCGGTAGGCTCTGCCTGCTGGGGAATAATAGCCGGGGCAATCACATTAATAGTGACACGTAAGCGCTAAATTAGGTATTAAGTACGGGTATCGGGTGTCGAGCAACGGGTTTAGTACTGTGTGCGCGAGGTAAACTCCCACCTACCGTCAACCACCGCGCTTGGCTAGTGTCTGCCTGAAACCTGAAACCTCGAACCTTTGCTTTAAAGCATTGGCTTTAACACATCAAACATGGCGTCGATGTGATCGTCACGATCATTTAGGGCTGCAATGTATCGGTATTTTTCGCCGCCAGCTTCTTCAAAAATTTCTCGGTTTTCACCTTCTAATTCTTCAAGTGTTTCAAGGCAGTCGGCGCTAAATGCAGGGCTGATAATTGCGATATCTTTAATGCCTTCGCTAGGTAAGCTCTCAAGAGTTGCATCTGTGTATGGTTTTAACCATTCAGCTTTACCAAAGCGACTTTGAAAAGTAGTGATCACTTTATCTTTGTCTAGCCCTAGTTTTTCAACCACTAAACGCGTGGTTTGTTGGCATAGGCAATGATATGGGTCGCCATTATCTAAAAACTGTTTAGGCATACCGTGGTATGAAAACACCATTTTTTGTGGCATTCCGTGTTTTTCTAAATCTTCGCTAATGCTGTTAGCGAGTGATTCTAGGTAGGTTGGGTTTTTGTGATACCCATTTACAAAGTGCAGCTCTGGCACCCAGCGCCATTTTTTTAATACATTGGCAACCGCATCAAATGTGGAGCCTGTGGTTGGGCTTGAATACTGCGGGTAAAGCGGCAGCACAATAATACGGGTTAAACCTTTGTCTCTAAGCTCTTCAAGGCCCGCTTCGATTGATGGATTACCATAGCGCATCGCCATAACCACTTCGGTGTTGGTATAGCCATGCTGTTTTAATAAGGCATTTAATTTAAGGCTTTGCTGGCGTGTAATGTGAGTAAGCGGCGAGCCGTTTTCGGTCCATATACTTTTATATAACTTAGCTGAGCGTTTTGGACGAATGCGTAAGATAATGCCATGGAGAATTATCATCCACACAATGCGTGGAATTTCTACAATGCGTGGATCAGATAAAAACTCACGCAAGTAAACACGTAATGCGCTTGCTGTGGGGGCATCTGGGCTGCCTAAGTTGGTCAGTAATATTCCCGTTTTTTGGTTAAAACGCCCGTCGTGGGGATTATCGGTAACGGCAGAAAATCGCGACACGTTGTGCTCCTTCAAGCAAAGTTATTAATTTATTTAAGCCCATTGTAACGAATAAAAGAGCAATTTAGATCAATCATTTAGCTGTTTTAACCATAATTCTAAACGGAGTCGGCTTTTTGGCTTCGAGTTGTTGTAGCTTAACAATCGATTTTGAATTGAAAACATGCTCTTTGGGTAAAAGCATAATGCCTGTATGGCTGTGTAGTGAGTTTGCCAGTGTCATATTTTCTTCAAGCTCTTGAGCGCAAATTATTTTAATTGAGCCAATAGAACTATCAGAGGTAATTAATTTAGTATGGCTTGCTTCAAGTGCATCGACAATACGCGGGTGATATAAGCTACCACTATTGGCCTTAATATTACCGAGCGCCGCCTCATGGCGTTGTTTTGTTGTAAGTAATGGATCGCTTTGCTCATAATGCTCCCAGTAATCGCGAGCTACGCTGAGCACCATAGCACCAATGGGGATATCGTTTTTAGCAAGTCCTTTGGGGATACCTTGGCCGTTGTATCGCTCGAACTGGTGATAAATTGCATCAGAAACATCGCTCAAGTGAGTCGCTGGCATGAGCATTAATTGTGAAATACTCGGGTGGGTGTAAAACGTTTTGCGCTGTACTTCATTAAGTTCGTTAATAGGTTTGTTGTAAAGCTCAGGATCCATTGCAAGTAAACCAATTTGAGCTAAATATCCTGCAATAGGCGCAAGCGTGATACTTCTTTGCGATACATTAAGGTAACGCGCTATTTGCGTGCATGTGCCGGCAATGTTCTCTGCTCTTTTACCATCGAGATACGGATTTGCATTAATAAAATTATAAAGCAGTTCAACAGTCGATTGATGCTCTCTTTTTTCACTTTCATTAGCGACTTCTAGTTTTTTTAATACACTTCTAATTTGATTTGTTCGTTTATCGACCAGCTGCTCTAAATTAGTATTGAGCTCTTTTAGTTGCTGGTTCTGAGATTTTACATGCTGTTGTAAAATTTCATTTTGCTTTTTTAGTCTAAATTTTTCTACGCCTGACTGGATTACACTTACTAAGTGATCATTTTGCCAAGGTTTTTGCACATAAGCATGAATACCCCCTTCGTTAACCGCACTGATTGTTGACTCTAAATCGGAAAAGCCAGTTAACAAAATGCGTTGGCTATCGGGGGCGAGCTTTCTGGCTTTGGCTAAAAACTCTGCCCCGCTCATGTGTGGCATGCGCATGTCGCTTATTACGACGTCAAACTCTTTACTTTGCATTTTTTCAAGTGCATCTTGGCCATTGGTTGAAACACTCACATCAAATTTATATTGACGAAGTAAGCGTACTAAAGATTTGAGTACATTAGCTTCATCGTCCAAGCATAAGATGCTCGGAGGCTGTTGATTTAGCTGTTCTAATTGGGCAATGTCTGTCATTTATCTTCTTACCACCAACATAATTATAAGTTTAATTTAGTCTAAGCTTTGGCTGTAAACAACTGATAATGTATTAAAAATTCACTCTTTAGCGATTTTTTTTGCATTTAAAATACTCAATGCATCGTCAGTTAATATCGGTTTTTTAGGTAAGGTAATATTAAAAATAGTGCCTTGATTTATCTTACTTTTAACACTAATTAGGCCACTGTGTTGTTCTATTATTGCTTTACTGATAGCAAGCCCTAATCCTGTGCCTTGGCCAATTGGTTTTGTAGTAAAAAAAGGGTCAAAAATTTTATTTAATTTGTCCTCCTTAATTCCACTACCATTATCGGCAATCGTTATATAGGCATTTTTTTTATCGGCTTTAGTAGTAATAGTGATCACCCCAACTTTGTCGCAAATAGCTTGAGCGGCGTTAAAAAATAAATTTAAAAACACTTGGGAGAGTTGGGTCGAACGACCAGTGATGATGATTGGTTCTGTATTGTAGTGCTTTTCGACCTTGGCACTGTATTTAATTTCGCTCCAGGCAACACGTAATGTATTATCAATAAGCTCAGTTATATTTATATCGCCAATTTTAGTTTGATCTGGATGAGCAAATTGCCTTAACCCTTGAACAATCTCTTTAACGCGATCAGCCCCTTCAGTCATTTCAGCAATGATATCGCTTGAGTCTGATTGTAATCCATCAAATTGAAAATGTTGTAACAAATCTGCTAATGTTTGCTGCGTTATGACACTCTCTGTCTTAAGAGCGTTAATGAAATGGCTAAATTGCTCAAGGTTGTATGCCAAATTTTGAATGTTACTAACTATGTAACTTAAAGGATTATTTATTTCGTGCGCAACGCCTGCCGCCATTTGCCCTAACGAAGCCATTTTTTCAGAGTTAATTAACACTTGCTCGATGTTATTTTGTTTTTCCTCCATTTCTTTTTGTTTAACAAGTAAGTTTCGTTTTTCAAATTGTGAAATCGTATTACCTGCAAAACTGACAAAGCGCTGCATTAAAGTAATATCGTGCTGATTAAACGCGCCAATTTTTTCAGAAAAAATATAGAGCTGGTAGCTCTCTGTACTTGTATTTACTGGAGTGGTGAGCATGGCATATTGCGAATGCCAAAAAGGGTCGGTTACTTGCCAATTAGGGAGTTGATGTAAGTTAAATATATTTTTAATATTTCTATCGGGTCTATTAAGTACTTCCAGCTGGGTAATTATTGCATCGCTATTCGGATGCGACGCTGTAATTAACGTAGCCATTACATCTTTTGGATTTATTTTAATTAAAATAGCCGCAGAAAAGGCAATGGCCTGATGCAAAATATCAAAAAACTCAGTGAGTAAGGTTTCTGTGTTGTCGTTTTTTAAGATTATATCTAGACCATTTAAAATCAAGCTATTAAAGGCACGGTTTTCTTCAAGTGCTAAATTATGAACTTGTAATAAGTGTAGCTTTTCTAACAGTATTTCATTGTTACTCATATTGGGTCACCAAAAATTTCGCATGAGATCATTAAGTTACCATGTTTACTGGTCGCATCGCTGAATGTCCCGAGCTCCCCGAAAGTAAAGCCTATAATAAACGGAATAGTGGGAAGTTGTGTTTCAATAGATTGCTTTACTTCGTGCATTGCCTCTTTAATTGATAGCATACAACCACCGCAAAAAATAATAACACCACCGGTAATATTTTTTATAGCATGGAGTTCTGCCAATTTAGTTAATGAGGTGACAACCATATCAGCTCGCTTTATTAATTGCTCTGGGCTTCCTGAGGCAAGGTAAACCGTATCGCCAACATGTAGGTTAGAAAATAATTCTAACGATCCATTTTTTGCTATAGCTGGATGACTTAACAATAATCGTGGGATTTCATCATTTGAAGCAAGAGCTCTTGATAGCGGGGTCATTGCTGATTGGGCAAGTATATTTCCCGCTTTTAACTGTCCAAACCCTAGGTTTTTACGCCATTGATTATAAACATCAAAAGCGGGCTGGTTATCGATTGTTTTTAATAAACGTCCTTCAATATTGGTAACTATGCCCTGCTGGTTGGTTATATCGTAGCCTGAACTATAAAAGCCGAATGTTTCTACAGACGGATATAACACCGCAATGATAAAACCTTGTTGGTATACATTTTTAGTATCGCTGAAACACCACTTTGCCGAAATGTCGTTATCAGCGCAACTTCCTTCAAAAACAGGTATACGCTGCCCAATAGCATCTTGGATTCCTTGTAGCACTAGTTCTTCGTTCCCTGGGACTTGAAAGCACCAGACCATTTTTGGGGCGAGTCCTGTTTGGCCTGCATTAGCAATAGCTCGGAGTACAGTGTTAGCTGCATTTTCTCTTAGGTTATTAGTTGTATTGCAACTGGCAATTCCATAATGACCCGTTGAGTCTTTGATAGAGAATAAACTAATACTTTGCTCATTTAACGATAAATTTTTTTCGGTTGATGAGCCAAGACAGGAGGAGATGATTAAGCAATTTTGAGTGTTTTTTATCACGTTGGGCTGGCTATTATAAAGATATTTAATGGTATCGGTTGTAGCAAACCCGAGCAGTAAATCGGGACTGTTGTTTGTAAACTGACTTACAGGTTTGATAAATTTATCTATATCGCTGCCGTGAGTGTGAAAAGTTTCAATGGCGAACATAGATGCCCCTTGGTAATAATAGCCACAACGCTGGATGTTTTTAACTAAAAATAATCACTTAGAATTTATTCTAGACTATTATTATATAAAGTGAACTGGATGGCTTATTTTTAAAAAGTATCATTTTTGTTTAAGTTGTATCTAGTGATTGCAATCACTTATTAATGATAGAAACCTTAAACCAATATAGGTGATCTGAAAAGGTATCAGTTAGATAGACAGTTACAGCTAAGTGGCATTATTGCGTATGTAGTTAGATACAACATACTTGTGCTGATGTGAACATTTTTGGTTGCTTAGCAAAGGGTACTTAGAAGAACAATCAAGTTAGCAAGAGTACAACCCCATTTTGAGGTGTAGATAGTGGCTTTGCGAATTTTATTAGTAGACGATGAACTCAATGTATTGAAATCTTTAAAGCGAGTACTTGCTCGTTCTGGTTATGATGTGCTGACGGCATCCTCTGGTTTTGAGGCACTTGAAATATTAGCGGCTAATCAAATTGAGATAATCATTACTGATTTTAGAATGCCAGAAATGAACGGCGCTGATTTATTACGCCAAGTTAAAAGTCGCTGGCCTGATAGTGTAAACTTAGTACTGAGTGGGTATGCTGATTTTAAGTCTGTGGTTGAGTTACTGAATCAGGGGTTAGTATTTCGTTTTTTAGAAAAGCCATGGGTCGATAGTGAGTTACTTGAGAACATCAGCGAAGCGAAAGTTAAATATGAACAGCGCCGAGCAAAAAGAGTAAGAGATCAATTATTAATGGGCAGTATGTCTGGCTTAATAGAAATAGACAATAACGGTATTATAAATCGTTTTAATGCACCTGCAGCTGAAATTATTCCAGATATTCATTTATATGAAAATAAACACCTCGCTTATTTAGATACAGCTCAAAACAAATCAGTAAGTCAGTCATTTGTTGATAAGAAAAGCAGTACACTTTTTATTAATTATGCACACGCCTCTGATCTAGCTAAAAACGAAGAAGTTATGATAGAGCGTTGTTTAAATGATGATTATTTTCAACTCTTAAAATTATCGAGCAACTCAAATAGCATGAGTAACATTTTTCAACTTACTAGAACACAGTCGGTGGTAACCAACGAGTCTGACTTTTACCATCATTTAACGCTGTGTGAAGCGAATAAAAAATGTTATGCCTTAGTTTATATAGGTATTGCCCAGTTTCAATTAATTAATGATTTGCTAGGTGCAGAAGATGGCAACCACCTTATAAAATTGGTTTTGAAAGTGTTAAAAAGCGTATCGGAGAAATCTGTCAAAGTTTTTCATAAGAGCGCCGATCGATTTGTATTATTTGTTCCGGAAATTAAATCTGATAGTGAAGTTTTAAGTGATTTAAATAAAGCGATTGAGCAGTTAAATAAAATTCTACCCAGAAAATATATTGACGCTCATGTGCAGCTATATGGTGTGTATGGTTTGTTTCCTGAGGATAATTTAGAAGGAAAAGAACTCGTAAATCAGATGCAGTTGACGTTGAATTATCAATTAGGTGAGCAGCAGCGTATTTTTTCCCGATTTGATCCTCAGCTAGTAGCCGACTATAGAAAGAATTTTGAGTTAAGCCGTTTATTACTAATCGCGGTAAATAAAGATGAACTGTCACTACGTTTTCAGCCAAAAGTTAACATTGAAACAGGACAAGTACACAGTGCTGAGGCGCTCATTCGCTGGTATGAGCCAAGTAAATATGGTTGGGTTCCTCCTGCTCATTTTATTCCGATTGCTGAATGTGATGGCCAGATAATACCAATAGGGCGTTGGGTTATTTCTCAAAGCTGTAAAACGCTAAAATATTGGGGTGATAACAATATAGGTGTGAGCGTGTTGGCTATTAACTTATCTGCTAGGCAATTAAAAGATGATCCCGGTTTGATTGACTATGTGCTGGAATGTTTAAGCTGCAATGGTTTAGAGTCATCACAGTTGGTTTTTGAGTTAACAGAAACCTATTTGATAGAAGATTTTTCTGCTTGCGAACAACAATTAAAAAGGTTAAAAAAGTTAGGGGTTAAGCTATTGATTGATGATTTTGGCGTGGGTTATTCATCACTTGGTTACCTTTCTAAACTGCCAGTAGATGGGGTTAAACTGGATAAAGCGCTTATTACTGATATTGAATCGTCTTTAGCGATGCAAAGTATGATTCGTAATATTACGCGTATGTCTCATGATCTTGAGCTTGTAGTGATAGCTGAGGGAGTAGAAACTGCCTTTGAATGCGAAATAATTAAAAAATTAGGCTGTGACTACATACAAGGTTATTACTATTCGCAGCCTTTAGAATCAGATGATTTTTGTAATTATTTAAACCATGCAAACACTCAAGGTGCTAAATGAAAGCGATTAAAGTAATCATTTTAGATGACGATGCTTTTTTATTAAAAGTATTGCAAAGAACTATTCATCGAGCATTCCCAGAGGTTGATATCATAACGACTGCGGATATTGATGAGTTTTGGCAACTTTTAAGTACCACAAAAGACGTTGATTTAGTATTGAGTGATTATTTAATGCCGCAAATGAATGGGCTTGATATTTTAGAGCAATGCTCTTCAAAGAACCCCTATCCGGTTAGAGCATTACTTACCGGTGATATGAGGTTGAGTACTATGATACAACAACCTAATATTGTTCATGCTTATCTTGCTAAACCGTTTAATGAGGCAGACATAGCTGCACTTTTTAATAATGTGGCGGCGTTAAAGTCATTGCCTTTTGCTTATAATGTGCGTAGACAGTTAGGGGCTATGATCAGTTTTCCTGTTTATCCTCTTATTTTAAAAGAGCTCAGAGACTTAGTACAAAGCGATGAATTTGATTTACATGATATTGCCCATGTTGTTTCTCAAGAGCCAATAATAACGGCTAAATTGTTACAACTTGCAAACTCCGCTTATCTTGGTTTTGTAAGGCCAACATCGTCAATAGATGAGGCTGTTTCGAGGCTCGGTACCACGATATTAATGGCTATCACCACTTCTTTATTGGTTGCTAAAAACTTTGAATCGTCTATTCCTGTTGATGTGCATGAAAAGCAATTGAATATAGCGGCGAATTACGCTAGTTGTGTTAAGGGTTTTGCAAAGCTGGCTGGTTTTAACTTGCATGATCAAGAATTGTTATTTTCAGTGGCGTTATTGAGTTTTGTCGGCAAGATCATTTTATTATCTCAAGCTCAAAGCGATGTGTCAGATGAGCATGCGCAAACCATCAGCGATGGATACGTAAGTGCCAATTTTATTTCTGCCTACGTTTTAAAGTTATGGGGATACGACACAAAAATATGTAATTTATTAATGAGTTGCCACGATTTAGATGGCACTGATGATAATGAGTTAGCTCTGTTTAATCACATGTTGTATATAGTTTGGCAAATTATTTTTGACGAGCAACCCCCCATGCAATTACGTGCATACTGTGACTCAAAAGGCGTAGACCCTTTACTTTGCCATATTATTAGTGAATTTGATTGGCATAGTTATACATCTTAAATAGGCCCTATATAAAATAACGTATAATAAACGGGCTGTACTACACAACCACCTATTTATAATCTCTTCTGAGTTCCCTTTCTTATTTTTTATTATCTACTTTAGTCTAATGAAAACCGTATAAAACGTTATTGTAAGTACGTTTTACGCTCAGTGCGGTATGAAAAACATACAACGTTGATGTTTTTAATAATTATAAAGAAAATCCTTATGGTTAACATTGTATTAACTTCTATGGGTGGGATATTAAATTGCTGGTTTGGGCGTATTTTGAGCTTTTAAAGGTGTTATTTTCCTGTTTTTAAAGTTATTTGCATTCTTATGCCAATTTTATCAAATTTTTTGTTTCTTTTTGTTTGTGTATGTTGCTAGGATGTTGGCAAGGGGATACATGCATATACCCTACACACATTATAAGAATACACAAAACAGGGTCATCATTATGTCAACATATCGTTTAAACACCTTGGCTGTAGCAGTTGCTTTTGCCTTTAGTGCGCCAAGTATGGTTAATGCACAAGAAGCGTCAGCTAAAGCTGAAAAAAATATCGAACAAATATCTGTTTTAGGATCGCGAGTTTCAAACCGAACTGCCACTGAGTCGTCATCACCTATTGATTTAATTGACGCAGATGATTTAAACAAAGGCGGCTTTACCGAGCTTGGGCAGAGCTTACAGGCAACGGCGCCGTCATTTAACTTTTCGCGAACACAGGTTTCTGATGGTTCTGATTTATTTCGCCCTGCTACATTACGCGGCTTACAACCAGACCAAACGCTGGTTTTAGTCAACGGTAAACGCCGTCATAATCAATCTATTTTTGGTTTAACAAGTACTGTGGGCGGTGGCTCTGCCGGTACTGATATGAATGCGATTCCGCTTATTGCTTTAAAAGGAGTTGAAGTGTTACGTGATGGTGCGGCGGCTCAGTATGGCTCTGATGCAATTGCAGGGGTTATCAACTTATCACTTAATGATTCAACAGATTTAACCACCGGTTACGTACAATATGGCGAAACGGCAGAAGGTGATGGAGAAACAATTTCAGCCGGTTTAAACCGTGGTTTTGAATTAGGTAATGAGGGCGGTTTTATAAATTTATCGCTTGAGTACCGTGATGCAGATAAAACTAACCGCGCAGAGCGAGATACGGGTGGGTCACTTAATGTTGCACCAGGTACTTTATCTGACGAAGTACGTTGGGGACAAGGTAATGCAGAGAGTGAATTCACTTCGGTATTTTACAATATGGCCCTGCCAATGGGTGAGGGGGAGCTTTACTCATTTGGTGGTTACTCTGAGCGCACGGCACTAGGCAACGGCTTTTACCGTAATTTTAATGAAGCGTCTAAAAACGTAACGCAAGTATACAGCGACGGCTTTTTACCGCAAATCGACAATGAAGCACAAGATATTTCGGTAGCTGTTGGTTTTAAAGGTGAAATTAACCCTGATTGGACCTACGATGTTTCTGCTGTTTACGGTGAAAACCAATACGATTTTACCTCACGAAATACTTTAAATGCGTCATACGCGGCGGAGTATTTATTTAATAATCCGGGTGCAAGCGATACCGATGTAGCCGCGAATGCTGGCCCAACAGAGGGTTATTCGGGTGGCTTTAGATTTGATCAAACAACGTTTAATGCAGATATAAACGGCATTATTGATATTGGTCGCAGTGAGCCTGTTTATGTTTCAATTGGCGCTGAATACCGTAAAGAAAACTATGAAATTGTACCAGGTGAGGTGGCATCATACGCATGTGGAGCAGCCAACACGGATACCTCATACCCATCGGTGAACGATCCGAGTCAATTTGCACAATGTGGCTTTCAAGCTTATAACGGCCTTCGTCCTGAAGCTTCAAACAAAAGCGATCGTGATAGTTACGCAGTATATGTAGATGCAGAAACCATGTTAAGCGATGCGTGGAATGTGAGCGGTGCCCTTCGCTATGAAGATTTTTCGAATGCGGGTGACGACATCATAGGTAAAGTAGCAACACGTTATGAATTTAATGATGACTTTGCAGTACGAGGTGCGTTATCAACGGGCTTTAGAGCGCCATCATTACAGCAAAGTGGTTACACTGCGTTTACCACTAACTTAGGTTCTGATGGCACGTTAAGTCAGTCGTTTACTGCGACAACGGGCTCTGCATTTCCTGCAGCTTTAGGCGTTGATACTTTAAAGCTTGAAACATCAACTAACTACAGTGCCGGTTTTGTTTACGATGTGACCAGTGATTTATCGTTAACGGTGGATTTTTACCGTGTAGAAATTGAAGACCGTATTACACTAGGCAGCTTGTTGTCGGCTGATGATGTGGCGTTTAGCCCTGAGGCAGTTGCCGCTCTTCAAGCAACGGGTGCAGTGCAAGCGAATTACTTTTCAAACTCAGTGAACTCAACCACTCAAGGTGTGGATATTATTGCGTCATACCGCACTGATTTATATGACGGTAATTTCTCAGCTACGTTTGCGGGTAACTTAAATGAAACCAAAATTGATAGTGTGAATGCAGCACCTGGTATTCCAAAAAGTGTAGCGCTTGATGACATTCAAAGTAGCTTTTTAACCGACGGACAACCGGGTGAGCGTGCGACGCTTACCTTTGATTATGAGCGTGATGCCTACAGCGCAATGATCCGCTTCAATTACTTTGGCGAAACCGATGTGAAGTACTTTGGTAATGACCATATTGAGCTTGCAACAGATGGCTCATTTAAAGCGACGAGTACCGTAGAAACGGCAGTACTCGTAGATTTAAACGTAAGCTATGAAATTAATGAGATGTTTTCGCTATCGGTTGGAGCAGACAACGTATTTGATGAAACACCGGATGAATTAGGTGATGATGAAGTACTAAATGCTATCTCAAATGGGGCATTTAAATACCCGCTACGTGCAGTACCATACGGTTTTGATGGCCGTAGTTACTATGCAAAACTAAGCTTTAGTTTTTAATTTTTAGGTTAAGTTAAACCAGCAAAGGCGCCGTTTTAAACGGCGCTTTTTTTATGCTTAAAAAACATTGAAAAAGACATTAAAAATGGTTGCATGCTTGAAAATTAAGCATACAATCGCCATCAATATCAGTGTGGGATATGTATCCCTCTCATTTTACTAATAGGAAAAAACAAATGGCTAAAAAAGGCAAAGCAAAAGCGGTTAATAAATCCGCAGTAGACACCGGTCGCGGAGTGATAAAGCACAACGCATTGGCGGCACTGGTAACCTCTAAAGTATTTAAACCGCAAGTGGTTAAAGCTAAAAAAGGTAAAGGTTCGTTTAAACGTAACAACAAACATGCAGGACAAGAGTCCTATTTAATCGCGGCTTAATTAGCACCGATCAAATAGGGCTTTTGACTTACCGAAATAAGGCTGACTTCGAGCTAAGAGCTTCGGGTTTCGAGTCACGAGCAGCGAACACAACCTAGCACCTTTAGCCTTCTCTTTCCGCGCAGCGTCTCATGATCTCTTTTTGAATTAATCACTTAAAACATGTTTGCACAAAGAGAAGTGAATGAGGAGTAAATGAGAAGGCAACGGGTGACGAGTAGCGAGCTTGTGCAAACAGTCTAGCATCTAGTCATATCAGCCCTTAAATCTATTCTTTCAGCGCAGCGCCTCCCGCAGCTCGTAGCTCGCCACCCGAAACCCGTATCCTCGTTATCCATGTATTATCGATTTAGAATTTGCCAAATAAGAAGCATGGTTTATCACTGTTTGCGAAGGGTTCTCACCAAATAATTGCGTGTAGTCTTTGGTAAATTGCCCTGCATGCCAAAACCCCCAATTGGCAGCAACCACAGAAATGGGTTTATCTTGCTTTGCTAATTTTAGCTCTCTTCTAACATTATTTAATCGAGTTAAACGTAAAAACCGCAGTGGGTTTATCCCTAAAATACTCTCAAAACTATATTGTAAGGTACGCCTACTCACAAAGGTGAGTTCGCATAATTGAGTAATTGTTACCGTGTTTTGTGGATGCGCTTTTATATAATCTTTAACTTTATCAACGACCGCTTTACGGTGTTTATAACTGGGAGCGATGCGTTGACATGGGAGCTGTTCGTTTAGTAAATGTAATGCCAGCATATTAAGCATGTCTTGCTGTAAATCGGCATTTAGGCCAAAAGCGTTGTTGCTAACCATACTGTTTATTATACCCCGGGCACTTTTTAGCATGGCGTTGCATGTTGTCAGTCGCTCAGTACCTGAAGACGTTATATTTTTTAAGTGCATCCCTTGTATCTGAGCCATATGTTCTAACGATTGCGTGTCTATTACTAAACCATAAATATTAAACTGCTCAGGTGTAATAAGCTCAAAGTTACTCTCACTAGTGCGACACATAAATTGATTACTTGCCACATTTAAGCCATTAATTTTGCTCTGCTGCGACTGCTTTGGGATCCCAAGCCAAATAGATCGTGGCGCTATTGCGCATTGTTGGTGAAGAGCACGCTCTGTGTATTCTTCAAATGCATGAATATTAGAATAATCCACGCTTTCTATACACCCAAAAAATCGCCCATCACTGAGCTGATCATATTTTTGCTGCCACTGCGTTAGATTATGCGCTTGCTCATCTATATCTTGGGTATGCACCATGCTCTTTTGTGGTGCGCTAGCTAAATCTTGCTGCGTCATAATGGAGTTACTCTTTGCTTTTTTATTTTTATTAAGATTAAGTTACCACCTGTAACTATAGTTAACTATATGAAATAAAGCTAAAAATGATGATTTGCCAAAATTCGATAGTGTCTTGGTATGAATTAAGCTCTCTTGAAACTAAACAAAATTGATTTATAGCTTATAGGTCAGCAAAACCTGTACCAAGGTTTGAACTAGTTGTTATGTGGAGTAGATCATGGGGCAAAGGCACCGATATACACTGGGCACGCAGGTGTATAATTTTAAAAATTTGGCGCAAGTAATGGCAAAAGCCACTCCTCATCGCTCAGGTGACAGGTTAGCGGGTGTTATTGCACAATCAGCGCAAGAGCGAGCGGTTGCCCAAATGACCTTAGCGGATATTCCGTTGAAGGCATTTTTAAATGAGGCACTGATTGCTTATGAAGACGATGAAATAACTCGCTTAATTATGGACGATCACGATGCTAATGCATTTATGGCGATTGCTCATTTAACCGTGGGAGATTTTCGTAATTGGTTGTTAAGTGACTTTGCAACTCCCTCGGTACTTGCAAGTGTAAGACAGGGGATCACTCCGGAAATGGCTGCGGCTGTTAGCAAAATAATGCGTAATCAGGATCTTATCCTTATTGCTAAAAAATGCCATGTAACCAGTGCATTTAGAAACACCATTGGTTTACCTGGGCATTTATCCACGCGTTTACAACCTAATCACCCAACAGATGATATTAACGGCATTGCCGCCTGTATTTTAGATGGGTTGCTGTACGGTAATGGTGATGCGGTGATAGGTATAAACCCCGCAACCGACAACGTGGCGCAGGCTATTAAATTGATGACATTGATGGATGAGGTGATTCAAAAATATGAAATTCCTACCCAAAGCTGTGTGCTTACCCATGTCACTAATACGATTGAATGCATAGAAGCGGGGGCGCCAGTTGATTTAGTGTTTCAGTCTATTGGTGGAACAGAAGCCACCAATTCGAGTTTTGGTTTTAGTTTAAATACTTTAGCTGAGGCACAAGATGCCGCGCTGAGTCTAAAGCGTGGCACGGTAGGCAATAATGTGATGTATTTTGAAACAGGGCAAGGCAGCTCGCTTTCGGCTAATGCTCATCACGGGCTTGATCAGCAAACCTGCGAAACTCGCGCGTATGCCGTTGCACGAAAATTTAATCCGCTATTAGTTAATACGGTGGTGGGATTTATAGGCCCGGAGTATTTATTTGATGGCAAAGAAATTACCCGCGCGGGGCTTGAGGATCATTTTTGTGCCAAATTACTGGGTATTCCGATGGGATGTGACGTGTGTTACACCAATCATGCCGAGGCTGACCAAAATGATATGGATAATTTACTTACGCTGCTTGGTGTAGCTGGGTGCTCGTTTGTGATGGGGATTCCGGGCTCCGATGACATTATGCTCAATTACCAAACTACCTCATTTCATGATGCGTTATACGTGCGCCGAGTTCTAGGCTCTCGTCCCGCGCCAGAATTTGAAAAGTGGCTTACTAACATGAACATTATGAAAAACAGTAGCGATGTTACTTTATCGCACAGTCTTCCCGCGGCATTTGCTAAGCCGTTAGATGCACTGGCGGGAGGCCGTTCATGACTGCAGATTTTAAATCAAATGACCTTGCTAATACTGATCATAAAAATAATGGCAATGTGGTACACAACCCATGGCGTGACTTACGCCAGTTTACTGATGCTCGCATAGGACTTGGTCGAGCGGGTATTAGTTTACCAACCTCTGAAATGCTGGCGTTTCAACTGTCGCATGCGCAAGCGCGCGATGCAGTCAATTTTCCACTTGATATCAATGGAATGAAAGCAAAGTTAGCGACTGTTAATGCAGCTAATGCGCGTGTATTGCATTTACATAGCCAAGCGGTTGATAGAGTTACTTATTTACAACGACCAGATTTAGGTCGAAAGCTAAATGAGCATAGTCGTCAATTATTACTTGATTTTGTTGCTGAGCAACAGCAAAGCACCCAAGAAAAGTATGACTTAGCCATTGTGGTCGTTGATGGTTTGTCATCGTTGGCGGTTCAAAAAAATGCAGCTCCTTTTATAACTGAATTACTTTCACAGTTGAGCGTTAATAAGCCTCTTACTCTTGCTCCAATCACCTTAGTTGAACAAGGGCGAGTAGCCATTGGTGATGATATTGGTGAGTTATTGAATGCCCAAATTGTGATGGTGCTCATTGGTGAACGCCCGGGGCTTAGCTCACCAGATAGCTTGGGGCTTTATTTAACCTGGGAGCCTAAAACAGGGCTTAACGATTCGCTGCGTAATTGTATATCTAATATTCGTCCTGCTGGTTTGACCTATATTGATGCGGCAAGTCGGGCAGCCTACTTATTAAATGAAGCTAAAACATTAAAACTAACAGGAGTGAACTTAAAAGATCGGACACAGGATGATGTGATTGAGCATCAACAATCGAGCCGTCATTTTTTAAATGCGGAATAACGGTAATTAACAATAAAAATGAAATATCGATAAAGAGGATGTTATGTCTACTAATAATTCAGAATACTTAGCAAAAAGGCAGCTCAAAGGTGGCACTGCAGGTTGGTTATTGCTGGCAGGGTTAGGGGTATCGTATGTGATTTCAGGTGACTTTGCTGGGTGGAACTTTGGTATTGCAGAAGCTGGCTGGGGCGGCTTCGCGATAGCGGCAGTGCTAATGGCGATTATGTATTTAACTTTGGTGTTATCGCTGGCTGAAATGTCGGCTGCTATTCCTGCTGCTGGAGGGGGTTATAGTTTTGCTCGTCAAGCAATGGGGCCAACGGGTGGTTATTTAACCGGTCTTGCGGTATTAATTGAATATGCGTTAGCACCGGCCGCCATTGTGATATTTATTGGCTCTGCAGTGGAGGCGTTAACGGGGTTCAATGGCCCATGGGTTTATGCACTATTTTATTTGGTGTTTGTAGGTATTCATTTAGCTGGAGTAGGTGAAGCGCTAAAAGTAATGATGGTAATAAGCGGTTTAGCGGTACTGGCTATTGTTGCAACGGCAGTGGTTTTAATTACAAATTTTGATGCTACCAATTTATTTGATGTTGCAGTAACAGATGCCGCAGGTGCGAATGAATTTTTACCTTTGGGTTGGTATGGGGTATGGGCAGCTTTACCTTTTGCTATGTGGTTATTTTTAGCGGTTGAAGGCGTGCCATTGGCGGCTGAAGAGGCAAAAGATCCGGCTAAAGATGTACCTAAAGGCATTATTGGCGCCATGGTATTTTTATTGTTTACCGCGTTATTAGTGGTTGTGTTAGTACCCGGCGCAGCAGGTGCAACAGCAATGGGCGCTAGCGCAGTTCCGCTGGTGGATGCGTTAAATGCGACGGGCAATAGCGATTTAGCAACCGTGGTTAATATACTGGGATTAGCGGGGCTGGTGGCTTCATTTTTCTCTATTATTTATGGCTATAGTCGATTGGTGTTTGCGTTATCGCGTGCGGGGTATTTACCGCGTTCGTTATCAATTACCACAGCGCGTAAAGTGCCAGCACGAGCGCTTATTGTTCCTGCTGTATTTGGTTTTTTAGCTTCACTAAGTGGTGAGGGCGATTTAATGTTAGCTATGGCGGTAGTGGGGGCAACGGTATCGTATGCGTTAATGGCGTTCAGTCATATAATGTTGCGCTTAAAACAACCTGACTTACCTCGACCTTATAAAACGCCTGGCGGCATTGTCACTTCAAGCATAGCATTGTGTTTATCCTTGATTGCTTTGACTGGTGTGTACGCCTTTGACTCCCGTGCTTTTTTATACACTATGGTGCTGTTTATAGTCGGTGCGGCGTATTACTTTGGCTTTAGCTCTAAACATTTAGTGGCCAAAAGTGCAGATGAGGAGTTTGCTATGCTCGCTGATGCTGAGGCCGGTTTAAATACAGCGATAAGTGAGGGGTAATTTTCATTTACTAAAATAACTCATGTGGCTTTAACCTTCGAAGAGTTTGTAATGGCGCGATAAGTTTTAACTTACCGCGCTTTTTATTGTAAATAAACTCAGTAATACAGAAGGTATATTCAAAAAGTAGGCCGTTTTTAATTCACTTCTGCGCTGACCCTTTGTTACAGCGCAGAAGTGAATTATATGGTTAACCTAAGCTAAAGAGGACGTGCGGTAGAGTCTCTAACGACGAGCTCAGGAGTGTATAGTTTTATAATATCGCGGTCATTGCCATTACGAATTTGTGCTATTAACAAGCTAGCCGCATCTTCGGCAATTTTATTATTAGGCTGATGAGCCGTGGTGAGTTTTGGCCATGTTTGACGCGAGAATGGGCTATCCTCAAACCCTGTTATAGAAAGCTCGCTGGGTATATCAATGTTCATTAATCTGGCTGCAAATAACGCACCGGCGGCTATTTCATCATTACATGAGACAATAGCGGTTGGCCTATTTGTTTGGCTAATGAGTGTTTTAGCGCCCTCAACCCCCGACTCAAATGAATATTCGCCATCAATAATTAAGCTTGGATCTATAGGAATGTCGTATTGGGTTAGCGCCGCTTTGTAACCTTCCAAGCGCTCTTTGGTCGAGTTATGCTCGCTGCCACCGGCTAAAAAGCCAATGCGCGTGTGGCCGTTATTAATTAGATGCTCAGTAATTGACTTTGAGGCGAGATTATCGTCAATCATAATACAGGGTGTTAATGAATCTGGCGCGTTGTGCCCTGATAAAATACGCACAACTTTTAGGTCTAGTTGAGTTAGCTTTTCAACAAACTCAGGCATTTCAGAAAAGGGCGGGGTGAGTAAGATTCCCGCGATACGAGTGCGTTTGATCATATTAGTAATTTCATCAAAAATATGCGCTTCTTTGGCATCACATGGGTGAATAAGTAGTTCAAACCCCTGCTTTTTGCACGCATCTAAAATACCATTTTGCATGTCGATAATGTAGTACGCATTAGGATTGTCGTAAATGTAAGCTATGCTGTAAGCTTTTGTTCCTGCAAGACTTCTTGCTGCTAAGTTTGGCTGGAAGTTCAACTTTTCGACCGACGCCATGACTTTTTCACGGGTGTTGTCACGGACCGAGGTTTCGTTATTTATTACTCTTGATACCGTTTTTATTGATACTCCGGCATCTTTTGCCACGTCGTTTATTGTTGTTCTCATCGGCTTAATAGACCTTTACATATCATTTTGGGTACTATACTAATTTATCTTTATCGGTTAACGACTACAGCAAAAGCGGTTAACAGTACTCGGTTTTTATTATTTGACGACTAAATTATAAAGACATCATTGAATTTTAACAGTTAATTTATACGCCTTTCTTGAGAGAATGGTAGATAAAGTTTCAGGTAATGATTTAGTAATATTTAAATCTCATTTAAATACAGTGATTTAAAATAAAAAAAGACGTATGCATGTAAATTTTTTGTATCTTTTTTGCCCCCTATGTAGCTATAAAAGAAAAAAAAGGATACATTAACAGTCAAATGACAGCGTTGTCATAAATTAAAGCGCAATGTTAATTATTATTTAGAACCTACGTAGTGGATTGTTTGGCTAAGGTAGCAATTACTAGATATGAATAGTGATTAATTTAAAGCATAAAATATTTTTTAGCTGATGGTACATTATAAACTAACCGCACTAAGAATAAATGCATTGAAAAATCGGCTTAATTTTTAGCATTTGAAAGAGATGCTTGAGTGACTAAGTTAATAATAAAGGGAGAGTAGCGAATGAAGATTCAATCATTACTGACAGCATGCTGCTTAGCACTAGGTTTAAGTGCATGTCAGGGCAATGTTGAAGGACAAAATACGGCATCGGTTCAGCTAAGGCCTGCAAACGATAGTGCGGTGGAGTTACTTGCTAACACATTACAAATAAAATATCAGCAAGTTGATAACCGCCCATCAGCACAGTGCGATCCAGATATTGAAAACGGTCACTGTTTTAAAGCGAATTTACATTTAACTGCCAACTCGGCAATTAACGTTGACCAATGGAAAATTTACTTTAGTCAAATTACGCCTATACAAAAGTCGATTAGCGATGAATTTACTATTAAACACGTTAATGGCGATATTCATGTCATTGAGCTTAAAGATGGGTTTACTGGCTTTAAAGCCGGTGAGACTAAAACGATTACTTTTTATGCGCATTTTTGGTCATTATCGCAAAGCGACGCTATTCCTAACTATATCGTGGTGAATAATAACGACACAGCTAAAGTGATTGAAAGTACAAAGCCTAAAATTGATCCAGAGACCGGCTTAGAGCTATTACCTCATGTAGAACCTTATACCGATTACACTCGTCAGTTTAAACGTACTGCGGGCGACAAAACACAGTGGCTTACTGCTGAACGCTTGTTTGAGCGTAATGAAAAGTATGACTTTTCAGCTTATTTAACCTCGCAAAATCAAGTGAGTAATGTCATTGCTCAGCAAATTATACCCACCCCACGCGTTAGCGAGTTTAGTCAAACTCAAACGCTTGATATTAGCCAAGGGCTTAATATTAATTATGCAGAAGTTAATAAATCAAGTGTATTGGCTGCAATCGAGCGGCTGGAACTACTAGGTATTAATTTAAACGATGATGCAGCGGCAATTAAGGTCACACTCAATTCCACTGTTAAAAAAGATCAGCTTAATGGTAGTTATAAATTAGCAATTAAAGCCGATGAGGTTGTAATCGATGCAGTTGACGAAACGGGTGTTTTTTATGCTCTGCAAAGTTTAGCGAGCTTATATCAGGTTAACAGTAATATATTACCTGTGGGAGAAGTTATTGATGCGCCGCATTACCAGTTTAGAGGTGTGTTGGTTGATGTAGCGCGAAACTTTCGTGATAAAGGCTTTATTTTAAAGTTACTTGATCAAATGGCTGCTTATAAACTTAACAAGCTACATTTACACTTAGGTGATGATGAAGGCTGGCGTTTAGAAATTCCATCACTGCCTGAACTTACAGATATAGGTGCAAAGCGTTGTTTTGATCAAAGCGAGGAGCAATGTTTAATGCCACAGCTAGGCGCAGGGCTTGACACTTCAAGTGCAGCAAACGGCTATTATTCGGTAGCTGATTACCAAGAAATACTTAAAGCGGCGAGTGCGCGTCACATTCAGGTGATCCCATCGCTTGATATGCCAGGACATTCTCGCGCTGCGATTAAATCCATGCAAGCGCGTTATAATAAATATATACAACAAGGCGATAAACAAAAAGCCGAACAGTTTTTACTTTATGACCCGCTTGATACAACGCTCTATTCGTCGGTACAGCACTACAACGACAATACCATTAATGTGTGTTTAGACTCATCCTATGCGTTTATCCGTGAAGTAATGGAACAAGTAAAAAGTATTCATAGTGAGGCACAGCATCCGCTAACTCGTTATCACATAGGTGCCGATGAAACCGCCGGAGCATGGGTCGATTCACCTGCTTGTGCTGATTTTATTAAACAAAATAAGTTAGAAATTACCGGAGCAGGTCAGCTGGGTAGTTATTTTATTGAACGTATCGCTAATATGTTGGCTGATATGAATATTGAAACCGCAGCATGGAGCGATGGCTTATCACATACTAACCCAGAGAATATGCCAGAGGTTGTGCAAGGTAATATTTGGGATTTATTAATGTGGAATGGCCATCAGCGTGCACATGAATTTGCCAATAGAAATTGGCAAGCAGTGCTTTCGTCGCCAGATGTGCTGTATTTTGACTTTCCGTATGAGGCAGACCCACAAGAGCATGGTTATTACTGGGCTTCAAGGCACATAAATACTGAGAAAATATTTCAGTTTATGCCAGATAATTTGCCTATTCATGCTGAATTTTGGCTTGATAGAGAAGATAAGCCTTATGTAGCTGATGACACATTGCAGCATGATGAGCAAGGCAAGATCGTATCCGCGCCTTTAGCTAAAGATAAACGTTTTGTGGGTATTCAGGGTCAATTATGGAGCGAAAATACGCGTACCAATAATATGGCTGAATATAAGCTATTCCCACGATTATTATCGCTGGCACAGCGCGCTTGGCATAAAGCAGATTGGGCGGTACCGTATGATCACAATGGCTTTGTTTACAGCCAACAAACAAATCGCTTTAGCCCTGAATTAAAGCAGCAGCGCGATCAGCAATGGCAAACTTTTGCTGCTACCATGGGGCTAAAAGAATTTGCCAAATTAGAACGTGCTGATGTGCATTATCGTCTTGCAAATGCAGGTGCTAAAATTGAGAATAGCATGTTGTACGCCAATATTGCTTACCCTGGTTTAGTGATTGAATACAAACAAGGTGATGAGCAATGGCAAACCTACACACAACCTGTCAAAGTAACACAAGATGTATGGGTTCGATCTAAGACTCCATCAGCTAGTCGTGTAAGCAGAAAGCTTAAAGTAACGCACCGTTAAGGTGCGTTTTTCCGTTAAATTATTGACGATTGAAGAAGTTATTTATTTGTAAATAAAAATAATGACAACGCTGTCATTTGTGTTAGTATAAGATTCATACAGTATGACAGTCCGGCTTTATTTTAGTGTTTTGCAAAACGGTCGAACAACTTAAGAGGCAAAAATGATCACCAACAATATTAAAAACAATCAACTCTTTGTGGGGATCGATGGCGGCGGCACTAAATGTAAAGCAATTATCGTCAATAGCTGTAATAACATAGTCGGCACCGGTGTGGCAGGCCCAGGTAACCCGTTACATGGTTTTAATCAAGCAACTCATTCTATTGAGCAATCAGCGCGTTTAGCATTACAAGATGCAGGGCTTAAAGATATGCCTTTATCTGAGCTTATTGCAGGGGTTGGCCTAGCAGGGGTTAACTTACCAAGTTTGCATAATCAAATGACACAATGGCAACACCCATTTAAAGCCATGCACTTAACTACTGATTTACTTATTGCTTGTATGGGCGCTCATCAGGGCGAGGATGGCGCAGTGATGATTGCTGGCACTGGTTCGTGTGGATTTTCATACGTTAATGGCCAATCGTTTATGATTGGTGGTCATGGCTTTCCACATGGTGACAAAGGCAGTGGTGCATGGATTGGCTTTACTGCTTGTCAGTATGTGCTGCTTAGCCTAGATAAATTAATCCCAAGTGGTGCGCTTACTAACTTGTTAATGAAGTATTTAGAAGTCAGCGATGCAATGCAACTTGTTGAAGTGATTGCCAATAAGCCTGCAGCCTTTTTTGCGCAACTTGCAGGATGTGTTTTTCAATCAGCACTGGCGAACGATGCCACAGCAATTGCCATTTTAAAAGAAGGTGGCGCTTATTTAAGCGACATTGCACGACAATTATTAGATAAAAACCCACCAAGACTTTCGTTTATTGGTGGCTTATCAACCGTGATGACAACATGGTTAGACCCAGACATACAAGCTATTTTATCAGCCCCATTATCGTCACCAGAAATGGGGTCTGTACTTTACGCTAAACAACAGCACGTTAATTACAGCAGCCAGGAGTTATGATGTTTAACACACTAATGGAAAAAGAAGCGGCGCAAACGCCAAATGTTATTGAAAAGCAAATTATTGCCAACCAACCTTTAGTGGAAAAAATTGGTCATAAGCTTCGCGATATGGCCCCTAAGGTGGTTATGATGATTGGTCGCGGTTCATCAGATCATGCTGGTGTTTTTGGTAAGTATTTAATTGAAATTGAAGCGGGTGTACCCGTCAGTTCAGCAGCGCCATCAGTGGCGAGTGTATATGGTAAAACATTAAAGCTTGAAGGCGCTGTTGTGATTGTAATTTCTCAATCAGGACGCAGCCCAGACATTCTTGCCCAGGCAAAAATGGCGAAAGAGGCGGGCGCTTATTGTATTGCGCTGGTTAACGATGAAGCGTCACCTCTACAAGACATAGTCGATGATTTTGTTCCTCTTAAAGCTGGCGATGAAATTTCGGTGGCGGCAACAAAAAGCTATTTGGCAACGTTATCAGCCCTAGTACATATTGTTGCTAATTGGACTCAAAATGAGTCATTATTACAAGGGCTTGACGAGTTACCTAGCGCGCTTAATGCCATTATAGATTCGCCAACTCAGCTGCAACCTACTGAGTTTGCAAATATTAAGAATATGGTGGTATTGGCACGTGGTTTAGGGTTTTCTATCTCAAAAGAAATGGCACTTAAGCTTAAAGAGGTGTGTGCTATTCATGCTGAATCATTTAGTAGTGCGGAGTTTTTACATGGTCCGGTGACCTTAGTTGAGCAAGGGTTAGTTATTTTAGATTGTTCGGTTGATGATGAAACCAAAGAGTCACATCAGCAGCAAATTGCTGAGGTTAAAAAGCGCGGTGCACAAGTGATTAGCCTTAACCAACAAGGTATTAAAATACACCCGCGATTAGCGCCATTTTTAGTATTACAGCGTTTTTACCTTGATGTGGCAAAAGTGGCATTAAGCCGTGGTTTTAATCCTGATGAGCCAAAGGGGCTTAAAAAAGTAACAAGGACATTATAAATGTCAGTTAAACGAATTCATGTAGCCCAGTTTTTTGATGGCGAGCACTTTGTTAACGACAAAGTGCTAAGCGTTGATGCGGGTATTATTACGGCAATAGATGATAACGTACAGCAGGCAGATGAGCACCTAACGGGTTTAGTCGCACCTGGCTTTATTGATCTACAAGTTAATGGCGGTGGCGGTGAGTTGTTCAACCGTACTAGCAGTGTTGCAGGGGTTAAAAAAATACTGCTAGCACATGCCAAATACGGTACAACTGCTATGCTGCCAACGTTAATTACCGACACCGTACAAGTAATGCGCCAAGCAGCCGATGTAATTGCTAAGGCGATAGCCCAAAAAACGCCAGGTATTATTGGTATTCACTTTGAAGGGCCGCATTTGTCAGTGGCAAAAAAAGGGGCTCACAGCGCTGATTTTATTCGTCCTATTTCTGAACAAGAGTGGCAGGTGTTATCTCGCCAAGATTTAGGTAAAGTCGTAGTCACCTTAGCGCCTGAAAATGTACTACCAAGCGATATTACCAAAATGTGCGATTTAGGGATTCAGGTTTGCTTAGGTCATACCAACGCAAGCTTTGAACAGGCTCAACAGGGCGTTGATGCTGGGGCAACCGGATTTACGCATTTGTATAATGCTATGTCACCACTACAAGGGCGTGAGCCGGGAGTGGTTGGCTGTGCATTATTAAATGATGATACTTATTGTGGCTTAATTGTTGATGGCCATCATGTTGATTACGCAGCATGCCAACTGGCATTAAAAGCAAAACCAATGGGGCGCGTATTTTTAGTTACTGATGCGATGCCACCAGTGGGAACAGATGATACTCAGTTTGCTTTTTTTGACCGAACTGTCACCTTAGATAATGGTAAACTCACCTCTACAACAGGTGAGTTGGCCGGCTCTGCGCTTGATATGGCAACCGCTGTTAGAAACACTGTAACTCATTTAAAGCAGCCATTAGCGCAAGCGCTTAAAATGGCGAGTTTATATCCTGCTCAGTATTTAAAGTTGCCTGCCACACACGGGCGATTAATATTGGGTAGTCCAGCAGATTTTGTACA